>CAYQPF010000034.1:15767-36334 GCA_964419225.1 uncultured Candidatus Cloacimonadota bacterium
TTTGCTACTATTATAAATTGTTCATACTCATTTCCATTTTTTTGGATAGTATTGCTCCCGGAATAGTAATTTATTGTTTTAATATGGTGATATTGAAATTAAGTGGGGACTTGGGAGTAGCTGCCTATAGTATCATAGCCAACATCGCATTTGTGGGGAATGTGTTGTTTGCCGGGACTGCTCAGGCTATGCAGCCGATTGCAGGACAAAATTTCGGTGCACATCAAATCCTGCGAGTGAATAATGTATTTAAACTCGCATTATTAACTGCAGTTGCACTTGGCCTTGTAAAATTAATGCTGATTCTGGCCTTTCCACAGCCTATCATAAAACTTTTCAATTCTGCTGATCCTGACTTGATTGTAATTGCAACACAGGGCTTGCTGATTTACTTCACGGCTATGCCCTTTATCGCAATGAATGTGATCATGGTAGTTTTTCTTCAATCGATTGAACGATCATTACCGGCAACGCTTATTACTTTAAGCAGGACTATTTTTCTGGTTTTAGGTGGATTACTGGTTTTACCAGGCATGTTCGGCTTGGCCGGGGTTTGGCTGATAGTACCGGTTGCAGAGGGGTTGACTATGCTTGGAGCAGGGGCCTATGTGTGGTTTTTGAAAAAGAGAAATTGGGGCAAAAAGGAATTTGCCCCAGAGTAAAAAAGTGAGTTACTTCCAGTCAGACACACCGTATCTGGCCAGGATTTTTTTTAGTTCTCCTGATGTTCTTAACTGAGTAATTCCGTCAGAGAGGATTTTGGCATATTCTTTGGATTTGGGATTTTTGGGTGGGAAAGCAATATAAATAGCAGATGCTTCTGACAAATTACCTGAGAGTGATACTTCATTTGCTTTACCCAATTGTTTGAGTGTATATTGCATGACTAAACCATCTTCTATAATAGCATCAATTCTGCCGGCGATGACCATATTGATCAATTTTTCTAAAGCATTTTCTCCGGTAGTTATTTCTACATTGGGATTGTGCTTTTCTGCAGCATTTTTAATATAATTGTCAAAGGGGTCGTCTCCGTAAGTATAATCTTGGATAACCCCAATTTTAATTGTTTTAATAGAACTGATTCCCTTATATTTCCAACTATTGCCTTTTTTTACAAAGAACACATTTGAGCTGTGACCCATCTCATTCGCAGGAAAAATAAAATCAGGCACATCTCCCTTTGCAGCTCCGACAACACCTGTAACTTTACCATCTCTGGCATTTGGGATTGCTCTGGTATAAGGAGTTACCTGGTAAATTATTTTGTGGCCGGCTTTTTCAAAGATAGCTTTAGCAATATCAATGCAGTAGCCCGGGGTTTTGGATTCGGGTTCTCCATTGTATGGCATCCAGGGATCTGCTGCAAGTACAATAGTGTCCGCGAATAGAGAACTCAGGAAACACAACAACATAAATGCAAATATAATGAAATACGATTTCATAGGATCCTCCTTTTATACTAATATTAATTATTCTTATTTATTAGTCAAGGAAATAATTTAGAGGGGAATTTTTTTTGGAGGGGGATGGCAATAAGGACGATATTGACTATATGGACGATATGGACAAGAGGGTAAGTGCATAGTCTTGAATTAAGAGTGACGAGTGACGGGTAAAGAGTGACGAGTGACGAGTGACGGGTAAAGAGTGACGAGTGACGGGTAAAGAGTGACGAGTGACGAGTGATGAGTAAAGAGTGACGAGTGATGAGGTACCTTGGAAAAATATGTTGCCATAATTCCTCTGTGTATTTTTATTTCACCAGAGGTAATAATGAGGAAAATAATTAGTTTAATATTAATGATATCGATTCTGGCAGTTCTTTCAGCTTTTACTAAGATCAAACTGAATACAAATGATGTACCAGAAGCCTCCGGACTGTGTGCGAGTCTGGTCAATCCCGGAATGCTCTATACGCATAATGATTCAGGCGGAAAACCTGTGATTTACATCCTGAACACCAAGGGAGATAAAGGGGGAGAGTGGGTTTTGAGTAATGCCAAGAATAGAGATTGGGAAGAAATTGCTGTCGGACCAGGCCCTGAGAAAGGATCTTCTTACGTTTATGTAGGAGATATCGGTGATAATAATGCTAAGCATAAAAGCCTGACTATCTATCGTTTCAAAGATAAAAAATTCGACAAGAAGAATCCATCTGATACAATTTCGGAAATAGATAAGATCGACTTTCAATACGATGATGGTGCCAGAGATGCAGAAGCTTTCTTTGTTGATCCATTTACCAAAGATATCATTATCATCAGCAAACGGGAAATGGAAGTCCGGGTATATAAACTCAGTTACCCTCAGAAGACAGACAGCATGAATACAGCAGTTAAGATAGGCACGATTCCTTATAATTTTGTTTCAGCAGCGACAATCAGTTCTGATGGGAAGATGATACTGGTTAAAACCTACGGGAATATCAAGATGTGGAAACGCAAAGGCAAAGAAGCGATTGAAACTATGTTCTTACGTGAGGGATTCGACATCGAATATGAAATAGAACCGCAGGGTGAAGCTGTCTGTTTTGATCCAACCCACAAAATGTATTATACTCTGAGCGAGAAGAATGACGCACCTGCACAGTATATTCATCGATATAAGGTAAGGAGTATGGTGTTTAAATAGTTGAGAGTTGAGAGTTGGGGAGAAGAAAATTCTTAAGACTAAGAGGTTAACTTTTGACAATTGATTTGTTAAACAATGTTAAGGCAGTGAGCAGTGGGGAAGGAGATTTGGGAGTTTTCTACAGGGATGGACAGGATGAACAGGATAGGGGAGAGTAGATAATATGGGATTTTGGGGGATATTTTTTTTCATAACTGCAATAGTTTCCTCGATTGTTATTACCATTAAAAAGAAAACTATTAGTATTAAGGCTTTTAAACCAAAATATGATGGCTTATATTTTGAAGCCACCACGAGGAAAAAAATAGTAATATATTATGGGATTAGGACTGATACTAAATCAACAATTATTTTCTATAGAGAAAGTTTTTTTGAGAAAGTATTAAAATTTATCGGGATTTGCCGTGAATTCCAGGTAGGTATCCCTGAATTTGATAAAAATATATTCATAGTTTCAGATGATTATGAAAATGTTAAAAACCTGAATTGTGAAAAAGAGTTATTAGCTTCAATTTATGAGTTATTAAATATTAAAAAAAGTAATCAATCAGCTGAATCAGGTAAATACTTCTCCAATGATCTTAAAGTAAAATCTATCAGCATATTAAATAATCTCGTGTTTGTTAAGATCGTAGGAACCATAGACGGAGTTTTTCACAGTGGAAAAGCTGCTTACATAAAAAAACTGTTGTTTAAAATTGAAAAATTGTTTAAAAGTCAGGATTCAATACAAACTACAAAGAATTACAATCGATTTCTTATAGGACATGGATTGCTTATTGGTTTTGGTGTGGGGAGTTTATTAATATACTTTTTTTACATGAATATTAATAATGTATTGATTCTGTCATATTCACATATTCAAATACTCACAATTATTGCTATTTTATCATATCTGTTTCTCAATATTCTTTATGCACTTGTATATTGTAGGAGATCCTCATACTTTTCAATACTTTTGAAACAGGTTCTATTAATCGGTATTTTTCTAGCTGGATTTTGTTTTTTTAGCTTGATTCAAAGAGGAAATGTAGAATTGGATAGAGCTGATGGTGTATTAAAAAATGGGTATATAGTTGATAAAGAAGTGCATAGCACACGCTACGATCATCACTATACGATAACTGTTGATTTTAGTGGAAGTGACAGTAGTCTGGGAGAAAAGGAAATAAGAGTTGATTATGAGATCTTTGCATATGTAAAACTCAATGAATACATTAATATTTATCAATATCCGGGCTTCTTTAAAGATCCCTGGCTGAGAGTTCCACCCCGGAGATATTTAAGAGATTAGAGATCTCCGTAACCCCACGAAAGAGGTACAGTAATTTGAGAAAACATATATAATCACGGAATCAAACCCCAAAATATACATAATATTTTGGGATTACAGTCCCAAAAGTGTGGTAAATATCTTGTTTGGTTTAATTTTTTAAAGCAGGGAATCTTGGATCCTGAGGGAATTTAACAATAGCAACATCAATAAGTTTATTGGCCTCTTCGGGATTTTTTTCATAGTTTTTTGTTAAATCGATAAGATTGAGATAAGATTCGGGATTTTTAGCATCATTTTTGATTGCTTTATTAAATGCATCTCTGGCTTTATCATACTTTTTCAGCTTGGTCATATAAATTACACCCAGAATATTGCTAAAGCGAGGATCCATAAATTCAATTGTAGCTGCTTTCTCATAATTATCTGCAGCTTTAGAGTACTTTTGAATTTTGTCTGAAGCATAATAATTGCCTAATTCAAAGTAGTTATAGGCGTCTTCTCTTAAAAAATCTGAAGATGATTCTTTGCTTAAGGTGATGGCAGTTTCAAATTCAACTCTGGCTTTTTCAAGATCCTGTTTTTGATATAAATAAATTTTTCCCTGTTCTAAATGGAAAACAGATTCGTTCGGATAATTATCTAAACCTGTTTTAATTCTCTGTTCATAATTCTCGGGAGATTGATAGAATCTTTGAATAAGGGCAAATTTTTCCAAAGCTCTGTAATTGGTGGAATCTTCAACGAGGACAGAGTCGATATAAGCTAAGGCGACTTTATGTTTCCGTAAACCATCCTCCATTATATCGATGTAGATCAATTTTATATCTTTTCCTGTTTTTTGTGTTTTCATGATCTTTTCTACAAAATCTTTGGCTTTAAAATACTGTCCATTATTAAACATAAATTGTAAGTGGATCTTATCATCGTAGAGTGAGTAAGGACTGTTTAGGCAGGCTTTGTCAAAATAACTGACAGCACTTTCTTTTCTTTTAGACACATATGCTTCCATATAACCGAGTCTTAAATTAGTAATAGGGTTATTCCCGTCTATTTTTAAAGCCTGAGTAAAATATTTTCTTGCTGAAATATCATCACGTGTTCTGTTTTCGTAAAATATGCCGGCTAAGTTATACAAAGAAGCTGTATTAGCTTTTAAAGCATTGTTAACCATAGTTTCTCCGGTCTCTGCATCTGTATCTGAGGTGATTTTGTACAGACCGTAAAACAATTCTGCTCTGGGATAACCAGGAAAGGCTTTTAATCCATCTTCCATATATTTAACAGCAGCTTTGGGATTTTGTTCGTACATCCTTAGAAAAGCTGCTAATTCATAAATTTCGTAAACATCTTTGTATTGTGCCACCAAAGAATCGCAATTGATATTGTATTGTTTTTTGTTCTTACTTTTTTCACCATAAAATGCCAATATTGACTTCATATAGATTTTATCAATTAACTTCTCGGGCTCAACCTGATCAAGCATTTTTTGAACTTTTTGATAATATGCATCATTTTTATTCTGTTGGCAGTCATTAAGGATATTGTTGATTTCACAATCAATAAAATTATAAGATGAGCTAATTCTGGCTCTTTCACTAAAATAATAAAGATAATCCATTGCTCTAAGCATTTGAGAAGAAACGGAAAAGAGAATCAGGAAAAATAAGACTTTTTTTAACATAATAATCTCCCTAACAATTAATGATTTGTTCATTATAAAAAAAGTGTCATTTGTCAAGTGGGAAATTCTTTTTGGGTAATGGGACAGGCTTCAATAAGTGTGTTAGAACCGTAAAGGAATAATTCATTTGACACCTGGAGTAAAATCATTTTTACTTCACAGAGAATTTTAACTTCTACTGCACTGTTGGGGTTTGAGTTCATTCTCATTAGGAGGAAGCTGATATGTGGAGAATATGGTATTTGGTTTCGATAACAGTAATAGTGGCTTTGAGTATTTATATTGCCCGCAAAATCAAGTCCTTTAACCTTGATAAAGCTGAAGACAGATATGGTGGGCTGGTTTCGATCAAAAAGAATAAGGGGACAATTGTCTCGATCTCTTTTGGGGTAAGTATTGCTTCTGATATTTCCATAAGTTTCCGTAAAGAGTCTTGGCTGACCAGATTTTTCAAGTCTTTGGGTTTTTGTAATGAATTCTGTACTGGTGATCCAGAGTTTGATAACAAAGTTTTCATTTATTCCGGGGACAGGCAGAATGTGAAGAAACTGGTGGAACATAAGGTTTTGAGGGATTTGATAGTATCAATACTTTATAATACCAGAAGAAGTGAAGTAATTGTCAGGAATGATGAGTTTGTGGAGCCAAATAAACATATTGTCACATCTTTGAATATTAGGGAAGGAGCTATTTGGGTTACACTTACAGGTAAACATTTGAAGAATTTTGACAGCATGGACGGAGCGAATCTGGCAAGATTGTTGGATCAATTCGAGCCTTATTTAAAAGGAGAAATTTCTCCTGAAACAGAGACAAATTATCTGAACTACAAGAGTTTCTTAGGTTACCAGGTTGGGTTAGCAATAGCATGTTTTTCCTTCATTTTCTTTATGATCGGTGATGGAGCAAAGATGATCAGTTATGAGAATATGTGGCTGTATGGCATAACTAGTGCGATCTTAGTGGCCAGTGTATTTTTGTATATGGTATATGCTTATTGCAGGAGATCCCCTTTTTTGCATTTAATTCTCAGGGATTTTATCTTATATGGATTTATTTGTACTTTTGTTGCCAGTATTTTCCTGATGCGGGAATTTAACATTGGTCTTGATACGGCAGTACCAGAGACCAAATCTGTTCAGGTACTGCAGAAGTATAGGCATCATGGTAGTAAGTCCAATACTTATCATGTAACAATAGCGGACTGGCGGAACCCGGGTGCTTCATTATCTTATCAGGTGGGTTATCGATATTACAATACGGTAAATGAGGGAGATGAGATCAAGATCAATATTCATGCAGGAGCACTGGGCGATCCCTGGCTGGAATTTGTTCCCCGATATTCTTATTAATCCACTGATATTATCAAATAGACAATGAACAGGAAAAAAGAGTACTGGAAAACAAGTTGATTAAATGAGTATAGATCAGGGTGACAAAGGTTAGCAGAATAATCCGGATAAATCACTTGACTTTTTTGACTTTTTTTGATTTTAAGATGTTAATGAGTAATAAAAAAGAAAATGCTACGCAGCAGAATACTTGTGTTATACTACCGGTATATAACACAGAAAAGCAATTACCGCAATTGATAAGGGAACTGAAAGGAACCTTTACCCCGACACAGATCATATGTGTTAATGATGGTTCCCAGGATAAATCACAAGATATATGTTTGAATGAGTCGGTCAATCTACACAGTTTTCCCAGGAATCGAGGCAAAGCAGCTGCCTTATGGCAGGGGTTTCAGATGGCTATTTCTGCGGGGTATGCATATGCGATAACACTGGACAGTGACGGGCAGCATGATCCGATTTTCATTCAAGAGTTTTTAAAGAGACAGAAAGAAAATAATGCCGGTATGGTCATTGGAAGAAGGGATTTCAATCATAAAATAATGCCGATGTCCCGTATAATGAGCAATTCGATTACCAGTGGAATTGTTTCATATTTGGTTAAGACCAGGATCTATGATTCACAGTGTGGATATCGTTTATATGATTTGGATTATATTAAAAAAGTAAAGTGCAGCAGTGATGGTTTTCAATTTGAAACGGAAATCATTTTTAAATATGCAACCCAAAAGGCCCGCTTTGCTCATGTGAATATCAGCACAATATATGCAGAGGAAAAGAGCAATATTGCCCATGTTAAAGATACGTTGAAGTTTATAAAATTAGTATTAAAAGAAATGCGAACAGGAGGGAAAAGTTGAGAATATTACTAACAAATGATGATGGAATAGAAGCAAAAGGTATTCAGGTTTTGGCTGACGAGTTAGAGAAGGCCGGACATGAAATAATTGTTGTAGCACCTGAAAAGGAAAGAAGTGCTGCTTCACATTCAATCACTTTACGTGATCCTTTGCGGATAAAAGAGATCAAGCCAAATTGGTATCATGTTGGGGGAACGCCAGTTGACTGTATGATTTTAGCGAGTGAAGTATTGATAAAAGAGCCTGTAGATCTTGTGATATCAGGGATAAATGCGGGACAGAATCTGGGGAATGATATATTATATTCGGGAACAGTCGGAGCAGCAATTGAAGGAATGTTTCTGGGTTTTAAAGCAATAGCCATCTCCATAACAAGTTACAGGGATCAAATCTATGAATCTGCAGCAATATCATTGACACAGATGCTTGGTGATGGGTTGTTAGATTTAATTGGAGAAAAAGAGATTTTGAATATAAATGTCCCGAATGTAGAGTTGTCAGAAATCAAAGGTGTTAAGATCACGAATATAGGTCATAGGCGATATACTGATTTTGTTTATACACAAAAAGATCATCGCGGTAATGATATCCACTGGATTGGGGGCGATAATCCTGTTTGGGAAGAAGCAGAGAATATAGATGCAGATGCCATTAGAAATAACTATATTTCTATTACGCCGATAGAATTTAATTTCACCAAAAAAGAATCATTTGACAAAATTGCTGAGTGGTTAAAACTCAGAAATAAAAAATTAGGATAGAATAAGATATGAGATATGAAGATCAACGGAAGTTAATGATCGAAAATCACATAAAGAAAAGGGGAATCAAGAATCCTGTGTTATTGGCAGCATTTATGAAAGTTCCCCGAGAAGAATTTGTGCCAATGGAATTAAGAGAGTTTACATATGGAGATCATCCTCTGTCTATAGGAGATGATCAGACAATTTCTCAACCTTATATTGTTGCATTAATGATGGATTTATTGGATATTCAAAAGACAGATAAAGTTTTAGAGATAGGGACGGGTTCAGGTTATCAGACAGCCTTATTGGCGGAAGTGGCCGGATCTGTATATACGGTAGAACGGATAGAGAATTTGGCACGCAAATCCAGAAGTATTTTACAGGAAATGAAATATACTAACATATATTATCGGGTTGGAGACGGGACACGCGGATGGGAAAAAGCATATCCACCGGAGAAATTATTTGATAAGATAGTGGTTTCTGCGGCATCACCAAAAGTCCCTTCATTTTTAGTAGATCAACTTGCAGATAAAGGTAAATTGATACTACCTATTGGGAATAAACTTAGTCAGGATCTTATTCTGATTGAAAGATCAGGGAGTAAAGTACACGAAAGCAGGTTTGGCGGGTGCACATTTGTACCTTTAATTGGTGAAGAAGGGTGGCAAAATACTTAGGAGCTGAAGATGTTTAAGCTTATCAAAAATTATTTGCTTGGGAAAAAGAATGTTGAACAAATATCCAATATGAAGATTTTTAAGAACATATCTTTTCTGAATACTTTGAACAGCATAGAAGTCCATGCATTTGCCCGGTTATTTCATGAGAGGAATTTCAAAGCCGGGGAAATAATTTTTAAGGAAAACTATCCTCATACAGTATTGTATTTAGTTGTATCTGGGTCAGTGGAAATCTATTTGGAGCGTCCTTCCGGGAATCTTTTGATGAATACATATGAGGAAAACGGGCATTTTGGAGAAGTTGGCTTATTTGCAGATACCAACAGGATTGCTACAGCAGTAGCCAAAACTGATACCATATTGTATGCAATAACGAAGAGTGATTTTAAAGATTTTGTAGAGACATATCCTGTCAGTGGAGTAAAAATTCTTTTCAATTTGGGAGAGAGTCTGGCTAACATACTATGCAACACTAACAAGAGACTTAAGGATTATGAAGGAAAATAAATACAATTATTTCAGATTAGTTTTCAATCTGATGATTCTATCCCTTCTGGTCGGGATGTTTATTGCGTACGAGTCTGTTTTTGGGTATTTATTAGTATCATTGATATTTGCTTATATTT
The DNA here is from genome assembly GCA_964419225.1 of uncultured Candidatus Cloacimonadota bacterium. Classification (GTDB taxonomy): domain Bacteria; phylum Cloacimonadota; class Cloacimonadia; order Cloacimonadales; family CAYQPF01; genus CAYQPF01. The sequence continues at coordinate 25,629 of CAYQPF010000034.1, forward strand.
TTAATCCAATTATCTATACGATGGAAAAGTATTGGATACCCAGGACATTTGCCATAATTCTGTTATATTTGTTGATAATTGGAATTCTGTTCCTGATCGGAGTTTTTTTAATTCCAATTTTGATCAAACAGGTTGTCAGCTTATCGGCTACAATTAAAGATTTTGTGAGTAAAAACAATATTCAATTCCTCGAGCATCAATACACATACTACATCTCAACCTTCCTCAAAAAAGTTCAGTTGGTATTTCCCTTTATTAATGTGACAAAATACACGCATCAGTTAGCTACTTATTTGGAGTCTTTAGCCTCTACTGTTCCGTCTTTATTTATAACTTATTTGGGTAATTTTTTCACTTTTATGAGTTATGTAGTGACAGTGCCCATAGTGGGATTTTTTATTCTTAAAGATAAGGATGTCTTAAAAAAGCAGTTTATCAGTTTAATACCTAACAGATATTTTGAGTTAGTTTTATTGGTTCTGGAAAAAATAGATGAAACAATTGGTACATATTTACGTGCTTTAATGATAGAGGTGATCATAGTTGCAATATTATCTGTGATAGGTTTATTTGCTTTAGGAGTACCCTATGCTCTTGTAATTGGCATAGTAGCCGGGTTGGCTAACGCTATCCCTTATTTTGGTCCTTTGATAGGAATTTTATTTGCTTGTATGTCCTTAATTATAACAGGCAAGCCACTTATTCTGATAGTTTATGTAGTTGGAGTTATGTGGGTGATACAACTTTTAGATAATAATATTATCTATCCTTTAGTGATAGGCAAGAACACAGAGATGCATCCTTTAATAATTATGTTGACAGTTATGGCCGGGGGATTTGCATTTGGTTTACTTGGCATGTTTTTGTCGGTACCAATTGTATTTCTTGTCAAGGGAGTGGTACAGGTACTATATAAAAATTTAAAAGAATTTGAAATAATATAGGAGTTTTGAATGAGTTTAATTGATAAATGCCGTGCTTTTCAAGATGCAAGAAAAATAATGGAATTAGGATTTTATCCTTATTTTAGAGTAATTAGTTCAGAGCAGGATACCGAAGTAATCGTTAATGGTCAGAAAATGCTGATGATGGGTTCGAACAGTTATTTGGGGTTAACCAATCATCCCAAAGTTAAAGAAGCTGCTATTGATGCAATTAAGAAGTATGGAACCGGATGTGCCGGGTCCAGATTTTTGAATGGAACTCTTGATATTCACATTGAGTTGGAAGCAGCTTTAGCCAGGCTTGTTGGTAAAGATGCAGCACTTGTTTATGCTACAGGATATCAGGCTAATGTGGGTGCTATATCAGCGATAATAGGCAAGAATGATTATATAATTACAGACAAACTTGATCATGCTTCCATCATTGACGGATGCAAATTGTCTTATGGTCAAATGCTGCGTTATAATCACAACAATATGGCAAGTTTGGAAACTACACTGCAAAAGACGCATGGGAAGAACGCATTGGTTGTAGTTGACGGTATTTTCAGTATGGAAGGTGATATTGCCAATATTCCTGAGATCAGTGAATTATGTATCAAGTATGGTGCACAATTGATGGTTGATGAGGCACATTCGTTGGGAGTATTGGGCAAAGGCGGTGCCGGAGCGAGCAGTCATTTTAATTTAACAAAAGAAACAGATATAATCATGGGAACATTCAGCAAATCACTGGCATCAGTCGGTGGATTTATTGCTGCTGAAGAAGATATAATACATTATTTAAAACATTTCTCACGAGCTTTGATATTCAGTGCTTCACTTCCGCCTGCGTCAGCAGCCAGTGTTTTAGAAGCTTTAAAAATAATGGAAGCAGAACCTGAAAGAATTGAAAAATTGTGGGATAATACGCATTTTATGGCAGAAGGCTTTAAGAGCATGGGGTATAATATTGGAGATTCCAATACTCCTGTAATACCTTTACATGTAGGCGAAATGATGGCAGCTTTCAAGTTATGGAAAGGCCTTAGTGAAGAGGGTGTCTTTGTTAACCCTGTTGTTCCACCTGCAGTTCCTCCCACTGATACAATGATTCGATGCAGTTTTATGGCAACTCACACGAGAAGTCAGTTGGAATTTGCGTTGGAAAAATTTAAAAAGATCGGCAAAGAGCTGAATATAATTTAGTTAATAAGGCTGAAGAGAGATCTTCAGCCTTTTTTAGTAAATGGTAAGTGGTTAGAGGTAAAAGTAAACAACTCATTCCTGGCCCCTTTCTTACGAAGCGAGGTGAGTGAAGAAGAGACGTTTAATAGAACGCGGATCAAACAGATATTCACAAACCGGATTGGTTTGTACATAGTAAATCGTTAATGGTTAGAGGGACAGGAAAAATTTTTCTTTTCAAATAAAGCATGATTTTTAAAAATGAAATTTATAATTTCTGAAATCAGGAGGGATTGTCTAATGAAAATGGGTTTTAAACTCTTAATTGTTTTAATAATCATCTTAAGCGTAATATCTTGTACCGGGAAAAAGCAGCAACAGCTTTATATTTTTAATTGGACTGATTACATTGATCCCGTATTAATAGCGGAATTTGAAAAAGCGAATGACTGTAAAATAGTATATGATACTTACAATTCGAATGAAAATATGCTGACGAAATTGCTTACAACACAGTCTGCTTATGATATTGTAGTACCGAGTGGAGATCATGTATCCATATTGCAGAGTCAGGGTGTGTTGGAACCTTTGGACAAAACCAAGTTAAAGAATTATGCCAATATCGATACTTTAATTTTGAATAAAGCACAGCAATTTGATGAAGGTAATAAATATTCAATTCCTTATTTTTGGGGAACAGCAGGCTTTATCTATAATAAGAAGAAATTGAGTGATGCAGAGATGAAGAGTCCTTCCTGGATGTTGATAGCCGACGCCAAATTTGCCAAGAACAAAGCGATCACTATGTTGGATGATGAGAGAGAAGTTATTGGTGCTGCCTTGATCTATAATGGTTATGATCCCAACATTCTGACAGATGATACGATTGCAAAAGCAAGAGCAACCCTTTTACAGTGGGATAAGAATGTATCCCAATATGATTCTGACAGTTTCAAGAATGAGATTCAGGATGGGTCGGTTTGGATGGCTCAGGCTTATAATGGTGATGCTTTGCAAGTGATGAAAGAGAATTCTGATGTTGGTTTTACTTTGCCTAAAGAAGGTTCAACACTTTGGATAGATTTTCTGGTTATTCCTGCCAAAGCAGAAAACAAAGAATTAGCATATAAATTTATAGATTTTTTACTTGAGAAAAACAATGCCATGAAGAACACAATGTTTGTGCAATATGCAACTCCTAATAAAGCAGCCTATGAATTGTTACCTCCTGAAGTTAAGAACAATCAATTAATTTATCCGTCTCCGGAATATTTGCAGAAGTGTTATCTGTTAAAGAATATTGGGAATGAAGTGAAGAAGGTTGACAGTATTTGGCAGGAGATAAGGAATAATTAGGTAAGTGGTTAATAGTAAACAACTCACCCCCAGCCCCTCTCTTGCGAAGAGAGGGGAGTGAAGAAGTTAATAGTTAATGTTGAAATAGAAAAGAGCGGAAGGAGTAAATCTTTCCGCTCTTTTGTTTTATGATTGTTATTACTTAGAAATTAGTTTTACCTGAGATTCTGAGGGTATTGTGATTATCCCAATCACCCTGAACCTGGTATGCAATATCCAGAGCAAAGTCAGCATTTTTCCAGATGATAGTTTTAAAGCCAGTACCGATAGAATACTTTTTATTAGCACCAGTGAGTAATTCTTGGGAATAACCACCTCTTAGAGCCATTTTATCAATAAAACGCCATTCAACACCAGCGTTAACAATATCTTCCACATCGTCATGAAAGGCTTTATCAACATCAATGGAAAAAGTATATACTTTTGCGTTCATGGCATATCCGGCAATTAATTGAGTGGGGAGGTCTTCGGAATAATTACCTTTAGCGGTCCCGACTTCATTGCTGCTCTTCCAGAACACATTGTTCAAGGGATTTCTCCAGAAGAGAGATGCACAGTCTCTGGGATTAGGTTTAAAGATCATGCCCATATCAAGGCCGAAGCCCCAGGCAGAGCCATTTACCTGATGATTCAGGTTGTTGGCATCATAATAAGCACCATCGGAATTATTGCCGTACGAGCTGGAATAGATTTTCAAATTCATACCAAAAGAGCTGTTTTTAAACAATTCCGGAACGGGGAATATATAATTGTCTATGAACAAGGCACTAGTTGCCGCAGAAATATAGATAGTGTTTTCAGACATGGCATCATCACCCGAATAGATGAAAGCTGATCCCACGGATAACCCGGTATTTAGTTTACGGGCATATCCGAGGAAGGAGTAGTTATACAAGCCCAGAAGAGTTGTATTATCAAAGTTCAGGGAATGTTGTTTTGGGAGATAAGCCATACCAGCCGGATTCCAAACAAAACTGGAGGCATCATTGACCAGAGCAGTATAAGCTCCGCCCATTCCTATGGCACGTGCATCTAACCCAACATCGAGGAAAGCTGCCGGGTTGTTACTCAATTGTTCTGCACTCAATCCCAGACTTAGGACTATTAAAATTATGATTATATACAGTCTCATCTTTACCTCCTATTTGATCAAAACTACGGGTTTTAAGTACTCTTTTTTATCACTGGCATCTTGGACTACCAGATGAACCAGGTACCTGCCATTTCTTGCTAATCGGCCACTATCTGTTCTGCCATCCCAATAGAGGGTGAGTTCTTCACCTGCATTGTAGAAGCCTTTGAGCATTGGTTTATGATCGACGATAGTTCTGATCAGGGTTCCATTCAGGTTATAGATTTTAGCAGAAACATTGGGATATCTGGTTTTTTGAGATGATATTTTAAAGATAATCTGCAATCCTTTATTTACCCCGATTACATCGTCAGGGGTGAAGGGGTTTGGAACTAATCTCATATCATACAACCCAAGTTTTTGAGATACTCTGATCAGAGCGTAATCATACCAACCGGGGATATTTGGAACACTTAGAACAGTTCCGTCAATTGATTCACTTGTTTCATTCCATTGCAGTTTATTTACATCCCAGTAGGCCACATGGGTTTGAGTGGTATCAACAGCAACGTCACTAATGAATTGAATAGTCGGATTAACATTAAGCGTGTAAGAGCCTGATGAACTTAAGCGGAAAACAGAGCCGACGACTTCATTTTCGATTCCGACCTGTTTAAAAGGAGATGAAATAACCTTATTCAGGAATATTTTGAGATTTCCCTGAGAAATCATATTCGCAGGAATTTTGAGGAGGCAGTTTTCGCCTGTAACCAGACTATCTGCTGCATTGTCCGGATTAACATCCTCAAATATCTTAATTGTTTTTTGAGCTTCAACAGTCAGATTTGTATTTGGATCCACTGCTTTAGCTTTTAGAATGATATCCCCAATATAATGAGGTTCAGGAATTAAGGCAGCTTTGTTAATCTGAGTACTGAGAACTCCTTCATAAGGTTTGATAGTTTCCCAGACACATTCCAGAAGCATAGTTTCTCCTGTAACACTGGTTGCGTTAACCTGGAATTGTTCACCTGCAGATTTATTACTTAATTCACCCGGGCCTTGAATAGTCAGTTCGCTTAATTGTAAATTTTTGATCATAATATTGGTAGATATTTGAATCACAACATTGTTGTAGAGAATTTTACAATTAATAGTATTGTAGATTTCCTGATCTGATATTGGGGGAGTTTGATATTTGACATTTCTTTTATGATCCGGGTCAATGATTAATTGACCTGCTGTTGAATCTGCCAGAGACCAGGTAACTGTACCCCAGGTATCAATTTCAGAATTCATATTGTTATTGATATCGTCCATGACATTAGCTTCAAAGCCGACTAACTGGTTGTAGGTAAGTACAGGACTTTCCGGAGTTACACCGGAGTTTGCCACACTAATGATACCTTCAGAGGTTAAAGCCCAATTGTAGGGAAGGCTTGCATTGCTGAAGGTTATGTTTTGTTGAGGATCATCAGAGGAGAAATAGAATTCCAAGACTCCTGATTTATTTTGAGCTGGAATAATAAAAGAATAGGTGGAATCTAAAAGAGCTTTCCGGGAATTATGTTTAGCAAATCTTCCGGCAGTAATTTCTGAGATATTACCGTCCAAATCTCTGTAGTGTAATGTAACCGGCACACTGTAGGAAGGAGATTTATGGAGTTTAATAGTCACCGGATCGCTACCTGGAGACGGTTGAATTTGAGTTACATCGAAAGCCAGAGGAATGTTTCGGGTTTGGACAATATTGAGGCTCAGATCCGGACTGAAAGTGATATTATAAGTCTGAGGATCAATATAATTCCATCCTGGTTTGCCTGGAGTAGTGATCTTGATTGAATATGTGTCAGTTTTCAGAGTGTCAACTGTTTCACCATAACCCAGATCATTAGTGAAGAAGGTCATAGGCATATCCAGGGAAGGTGAACTGAGATTTATTACGGCATTGGGTATTGGTTGACCCAGATAATCTTTAACATAGAGACCATATTTATGCAGTTTGTAAGCAAGTGTAAAATCACCAGTAAAATCAGTCCAATCAAGAGTTCTGGTAGAGTCAAAGGTTTCACCGTTAAACAGGGTTGTTAACTGAGCAGTATAGATACCCTGGGTAAGAGAGTTGAATTGGTAAACACCATCGGCATTAACACTTGTAGTATCAATTACATTACCATCTTTAGTAAGGATGACAGTTCCCTGATCTAAAGTAAGCATCTGACCGGCACGATTCATTTGTACCAGACCGGTAAGGTTTTTACTGCCTGGGACATAAATGAATGTAGTAGTATCACTAACTGTTTCTCCCGGAACAAGTGCTCTCATAGGGTAGAACTGTTTGTAGGTATAAGTGGTGCCGTTCTGTTCAAAAGTACTGGTTATTTCAATGTTTACAGTAAAATTATCCAGAGGTATTTTGATATTTTCGAAAATGTAACCAGAGGGGTTGGTCAGAGTAGTATCAATTTCCATAACACTGTTATATAATCTCAGGTGAGTTTCATCGGGAACCCAAGTCTGAGAGTGGTCTTGGTTAGATATAATGATTGTCCCAGACAATCCCGCAGGCAGTTGAGTCAGAACGAAATTCTGTTGTCTGGTGTTGTTTTGAGGAGATAAAACAATGAGTACGCTGTCTGTTTCAGAGAAATATTGTTTATGAGCGTTGACCCAAAATTCTCCTGTTGTATTAGTAGGAATAGAGTAGGTTCCCTGAGCATCTGTCAGAGCCGTAAATTCTTGTAGATTAGATCTGACTGTTACCAAGGCATTCTCTACAGGTTCCGAAGATTTATTCACGACTGTTCCATAAATGGTATATGGTTTTGGTGTCAGATTAAAGACAGGAGAAGAAGGAGTACTGACTCCATCATCGACGGTTACAGTGATATCAGTAACTGGCAAATATCCCTGATGAGAAGCTTTAAGAGTATAATTTCCATCGGGGATCTGAGTAAAACTGAAGTTTCCTGCAGAATTGGTAAACAAACTGTCTTGTTTAACATTATTTTGCCATAACTCCACATAAACTTCCGGAATTCCGACACCGTTAGCGACAGTATTACCAGTAATTGAGTTGCTTAGGTAAGTAATGGAGAAATTGAGGCTGTCAAAAACTGCTCCTTCTGCTACAGTGACAGTAGGATAAGTTTCATTGATTTGATATCCTTCGAGGGAGGGAGTGATCTGATAGGTAGCCCCGGGTAATCCTCCGACAGAATAAACTCCTGCGGCATCAGTAACGGAATAGAAGACACGTCCATTATTTACGTTAGTAGCGACAATGTTGACACCCAATTGTCCGGTACCGGCATTATTGCTGATTTTCCCGGTAATTGAGGCTGCAGAAATGAGATTAATGTCTCTACGTACACTAACACCGTCAACTATATCAACATGCTGCAGATATGAGGCATAAGCTGTTCCCATTCTGGCCCAGACATCCTGATAGCCTGTTAAATTGTTCACCCAATAATCACCATTTGCATCAGAGTTAGACAAAATAATGTTTCCGTCTATATCTCGGACTTTTATCAATGCACCTTCCATTACAGGATGGTTGGGATCGACATAGTTATAGACAGTACCCAAAACTGATAAGGGTTTTGGTATCAAGACAATTTCGTTTTCAGGAACTTGGTAGGGATTCAGGTCAACCAATTGGACAACCTGATAGCCCAGTTTTTCTGCTGTCAGAGAGTAGTTTGCATTCTGCAGATTTTGGAAGCTATAGCCTCCGTCAGCTTCAGTTGTGTCTGTTGCTACTATGTTGTTTTGAGAATCAAACAAAGTGATGACCACATTAGCTAAATGCAGATCGCTTTCAGTTTCTACATCACCAAACAGAGTATGAACCTGTTGCACAAGATTATAGTTTTTGGGGAGATTTTGAAAATCTGCTAAAACCAATTCCTCGGTAATAGAATTGTACCCTGATTTTGTTAAAGTAAGAGTATAAGTACCGCTGTAGAGATTTTCTAAAAGGTAATTACCTGCATCATCGGTATAGGTTTGGTACTCATGCTCAGAATTGAAAAGGTTAACATTTACATCACTTACAGCTAAAGATGAACCTGATTTTTTTATTAATCCATAAACTGATGAAGCATGGGCACTGACAATCAGATTCTTTCCGGTGAGATTGTTTGTTGTTACAGTAGTTTCCAACTGGGTATTATCATAATCGTCATTGGACAAGTTTGAAGAAATCAGATTTGTCGAGTAGGGAATAACTCCAGTGAAAGAATAAGCACCCTGAGCATCGGTTGTTGCTTGTAATTGTTGATATTCGTTGATCAAAATAACAAGCTTTTCTGCAACAGGGGTGTTATCAGTTTCTTCCAGTAAAGCACCGGAAATCGACTTAGGTGCAGTGAAGACCAGGTTTACATTCTTTGTCAGAGGTTGACTGTTGGACAAAGTACATGTTTGGGTTGAGTCCCGGTATGATTCTTTGATGACTTTCAAACTATAATTACCCGGATACATGTAATTAAACTGGTAGAGACCATCACTCGAAGTAATTAAAGTGTAACCTTCGCTTGTAGATGTATTTACAAGAAGTACAGTTGCTTCTGCCAGAGGCTGATTAGTCATGGAATCTTTGATCAAACCGCTTATGGCAGATACATGTTTAGGAATTACCATACTGATATTACTAATATTGGCAGTTCCCACTGTAACAGTTTGGGTGACATTATCATAGCCCAATTCATTAACCTGGCTCATTATAGAGTAAATGCTGTTGGGTGCTAAGCCTTGAACTGTAAAATTACCGTCTGAGTTTGTATTAACCTGGGAATTGTAAGTATCCGAGGCAATCATGATAGTTTTATTTGCTAAAGGAGTGTTCTCAGAGTCTTTGAGAATTCCTGAGATTTGAACACTATTGGGAGTCATGGTTATATTATAGTTGTTGATTTGGGGTTGATAGGTTGTCAGATCGACAGGAGCACCCTGAGGAGCATTGTAGTTCGGCAGTGTCGCAGCAATGGTGTATAAGTGGGCAACTGCCAGATTACTGATTGTATAATCGCCTGTAGCATTTGTAGTAGCAGAACCGGTATAACCATCAGTTGTGGATACTGCAGTAACAACTACATTACTCAGAGATATTTGATCGGATCCGCTCATATAAAAGACTCTGCCCCCGATAGAACCTGTCAACATTGTTAAGACAAAGGTTCTTTCCGCCGGAACATTGGGCTGTAAAACAACATTCTCATAAATTTGATTGGAGCTATAATTGGTTTTTGTTGCCGAAATTCTGTACGGATTATATGCTGAAGTGGCTATACCTGAAATAGTACAGTCACCTGAAGCATTTGTTATGCCTGTAGCCACGGCACCAGTCATCATATTTTCCACAACAATGGTACAATTTGAAAGACCTGTATGTGCAACTATGCTTCCAAGATAGGAGATCATTTGGACATTGCGGGGGATAATCACAGAACCAGGCAAATTCAAATTTTGTACTGTTTGAGTTTGATAGTTTGTTTTAGAATATGTCACATTATAATTACCCGGGGTCAGGATATACATATTATACCAGCCATTAGCATCTGTAGTTGTAGTACCACCACCACCCAGATTGTTGGTGGCATTGACGATAGCTCCCGAAATGGGATTATTAAAGGTGTCTGTTACATATCCTCTCAAGGTAGTAAAATTGGGATTGATCGTATAATTCTTATTAGTAATGGCATCACCCGGATTGAGAGTTATCAAACTGTCAATTGAGGTATAACCAAGTTTGGATACATTGAGCTGATAAGTTCCGTAATTAAGTGATAAAGTATAATTACCGGTAGTGGATGTAGTTGCTTCAAAAGCAACACCGTCTTTTACTGCTCTGACCAGTGCTCCGGTAAGAGCTGCACCTTCACTGAATATCTTGCCTGAAACCGAAGAGGGTTGAGCCTGAAGGGTAGCATTATGAGTATATGTCTGGGCATTCACTGTCATTACGGTAGTGATGGTTTGGCTGCTGTACCCGCTCTTAGAGGCATTTATGACATAAATATAACCGGGTGTAATAACAGTAGAGTAATAACCGCTATTATTGGTAGTCGTAGTAATCGCACTTGCAGGATTATTCTGTTGTTGGACAGTGATCAGGGCGTTTCTGATTGCTTCACCGGTTGTGTTATAAACCGTCCCGGTAA
>CAYQPF010000035.1:0-36014 GCA_964419225.1 uncultured Candidatus Cloacimonadota bacterium
ACCTTTTTATATAGTAATGATTGGCAGAACAGATATGCAGGATTATGAAGTCATGGCAGATGTCAAAAAGACTATCAACAGTGCTATCACTAAAGAAGCAGTTAAAAACTCTCTTGGTACTGAAATCATCTCAAAAATCATTTCTTTGAATGAAGTTCTGACTGAGAATGAAATCAAATTAATGATCAAAGGTGTTGCTAATTGTAACCTTGAAGGTAGTAAAGTCTTTGATTCAGCCAACTTAAGGAACTATCTTTATCAATTTGGCAAAGTAGAAGTTTATCCCTTACAAACGGAACCGGCACTCACTGGCGTGTCTAAGGCTTCAAAAAAGATAGAAGTCGAAGTAGTTAAAGATTTGAACTCAGGCTTAACCAGTAATTTAAAACCTGCTGAAACTGCAAAACTTAGTGAGCAGTTAACCGAAATCAGCGGGTTAAATACAGAGAATCAAAGTAAGCTCCAGAATATTGCCAATCTCGCTAAATCTGTCATCTCCAAAGAAAACAAGAAAATCAAAGAAAATGAAAGTGAAGTATCTTTACGAGAAACTGTTTTAACAAAATACAATGAAGAACTGAATATTTTGAAGAGTGAATTGATAACAACCAAAGTACAGCAAAATGATGAAACCTTGAATTATTCCAGAGTTAAGAGCAAATACGACAGCTTTGTCAATGGTGAGAAGAAGTTTAAAATAATCACCATCACTGCCAAGCAATCCGAATCCCAATCCAATCTGGACTCCTATAAAGAATTAGTAATCAGAAATATTGAGAAGTTCCGCACTTCTGTTTCCTCTGAAGGTGTGTCCAGTGAAACAACTTATAACAACTCACAGACCACAGAGAAAGAACGCGGAAAGATTGGAAGTGCTAAGATTACTGATATCAGGATCATAGGCAAATACCAGAAGAATACTGAGAATGAAACCGGAACAGATACCGAGAATGGTGTTTCCATAGCCTATAAATATGTGTTTCAAATTGATGAGACCAAAGATCTGAAAGTTAATGAAGCTGCTGTTACAGTTACAGGTGAACCGAAAGATGCTCTGATCAAAGTTGGCAAATATATTTTGGATTCAGGAGTTACACAAAATATACCAATGGGAAAATACTCTCTTCACTTAGAGAAATATGGTTATAAGAGTCTTGATCAAGAGATAGATATAAACAATGCTACTTACCCAATTACCTATCAAATGCAAGCTTACCAAATTCTGGATTACAAAATTGATTCAGAACCTCAGGGTGCTGATGTTTACTTCAACTCAGAAAATAAGGGTAAGACACCTCTGGAAATCAAACTATTGCCCGGACTTTACTATATTACTCTTTCCAAGGCAGGTTACTCAGATTACCTTGATTCGACACAAATTAAAGAAGGTTATCGTTACAATTCCTCCCCTACTTTGTATAAATTGACCAGAGAACCTCTCAAGTCAGGTAACAACTTAGTATTAGTAGAAGGCGGAACCTTCACTTTGGGTGACTCAAAAGATGCAGGATCCTTCAATGAAAATACTGCTCATGAAGTAACAGTTTCCTCATTTTATATGGGGAAATACGAGGTCACTCAAAAAGAATGGTTTGAAATCATGGGACGTATTAAGAACTTCAAAGCTGCAGATTATCCTGCATGTGATATTTCCTGGTATCAGGCTGTTGAATACTGCAATCTCAGGAGCATCAAAGAAGGCTTAGAACCCTGTTATGATATAAAGGTATGGTTGAGAGACTACGAATCCAATCTGAATGTGCCTTTGAATGATGATATTCGTTGGACTGTCACATGTGATTTCAAGAAGAAAGGTTATCGTCTGCCAACCGAAGCTGAGTGGGAATATGCAGCCAAGGGTGGCAAGAATCAGTCCAAATACAATTTCTCCGGTGGCAACAGTCTGAAAAAAGTAGGCTGGTTTGCAGATAACAGTAATAATGAAATTCAAATGGTTGGGCTAAAACTGCCTAATAGTCTGGGCTTGTATGACATGAGCGGAAACATGGAAGAATGGTGCTGGGATTGGCATGGTAAGTTTAGCGATCAGAAACAGACGAATCCTAAAGGTGCAGAATCAGGGTATTATAAAGTCATTAGAGGAGGAAGTTACAGTGAAATGTGGGACTTGACTTGTGGCGTCAGCACCCGTGGAAAAACCTTTCCTCCGGCAAACTCAGATCATGGGCTGAGAATAGTTATTAGTTATTAGTTGTTAGTTAGGAAAATGGGGAAAATTCAGGTTATTTTTCTTTATTAAGTTTCTGGATTTCACGGTTTAATAAGTTGGTTAGAATTTCCTCTTCATCAATGAAATCAGGGTTTCTGAGACATTCGTTATAGTAATCAACTTTGTATTTTTGACACGATACTTCGTAATAAAACAGATCATTTTCTTTCGATTCTTTGATAATGGTATAAACATGGTTAACAATCCTTGCTCTGCTGAGTACAATTATCTGTGTATTTAGTTCTTCTTTTACAGAATCTTTGGTAGCAGATTCGTAGGATTCAATTAAAGCAAAGACACCTGTTTTAATATTCTGAGTCATTTCTGCTAAAGCTCTGGTTTTAGCTAAATCCAAGGCTTTGTTCTGGTTTTTATCCTGAGCTGTACCCTTCCCATAAAAAACTTTTGGATCTTGATTGCAAGAGAGAGAATAAATTAGATTAGTTGAAGTAATAATCAGGAGAAATAAGTACATAACTTTATTCATAGAAGTTCTCCCGAATATGATTGTTTCTTTATTTATTTTTGTTTTACAAAATAAATAGTGAAGGAAGTACCTTCATCTTCTTTAGATTCTACTGTGATTTTGGCATGATGCAGTTCCACCAGTCTTTTAACAATAGAGAGTCCCAGTCCGGTTGTAGCTTCACCGGATGTACCTTTTCTGCTTGCTTTGGTGAATTTATCAAACAAATGGATCAAGTTTTCGTCAGGAATTCCGATACCTTCATCTCTGATTCTTAAGGCACAATAAGTATTTCCTTCTTCATCCACATGATCAAAGATTTCATAGAAAATATTAGCTTTTTTCTGACAGAACTTAACAGCATTAGTTGATAGATTTTCTACAATTTGCCAGAACCTGTCAACATTAAGCATGACGAAATCATCCTGAGATGAATATGTAAAATGCACTTTCAGAGCTTTCCGGCTGGCAATAATCTTCAAATGATTCTCATACGTTTTAATGATCGCTTGTAAAGAATGACTGCTCAATTCCAAAGCAAAATCTGTATGATCAATTAGATTTGTATCCAGGATATCATTCACGAGTCGGATGGCTCTTTCACTGGATTGATTGATCACATCAATATATTGTCTCAGATTCTCATTCAAATCTTCCAGCATGATCAGATCAACCACGGAGTGTATTCCGCCGATAGCACCTCTTAAATCATGTGAAACAATGCTGAGGATAGAGTCTTTAGTCTTATTCAGATTCAGAAGTTCATCTCTCTGGATCTTCATTTGGTCCAGAATATTCTTCAAATCGAAATCCTTGAGTTTGAGAATTTCTTCATCTTTTTCTTTGAGGGATATTTCATATTTTGTCTGCATATCATGCAGTTCATGATTATATTGTTCGGCAAAAATCCTGCTGTTCAGTTCGTTCAGTGCCTTTTGATGCTCAATAGCCTGTAGATATTGTTTGTGGGTGATATAATAATCTGTAATTTTTGCCAGCAGTTTTGCTCTGTCTTTCAAGTTCTTTTCAGCTTGCAATTGATGTAATAACTCGTTGATGTGTTTGTCCATTTGCTACCTAATTCATGAATTTTTTAAAATCGTTAAAAATGTATTCCGGGATCCTGAAAGGCTTGCTATTCCTGATAAAGACCGCTTTTACTACTCCCAGGGAACATACTTCTTCCTTGGTGTTATAGATCTCCTGGACCCAGATAGAAGTTAACCTGTTTATCTCTTTGACATATGATTTAATCGTTACAATTTCATCTATGGGAATCGCTTTTTTGTAATCTACTTCGGCTCTCGTTAAATAGATCTGGATATCAAGTTCATGCATTTTATGGATAGGATACCCCATATCCTCCAAGGCAATGGAACGTGCTGCTTCAAATAACTGCAAATAACGGGAATTGTTCAAGTGACCATATATGTCACAGTCGTAACCATAAATGCGGTATTTGAATTCAAAGATCATACTTTATATAAAAGCTGGTAAAGCTTTCCGGATAGTTCAAAAGTTGTTAAATCACTGCAGATAAGACTGATATTTTCTTCCTTTGCTTTTTTGATAACAGGTTCATCGGGTCTGACACCTTTGGCAAAACATATAGCAGAAATCCCGGCCAAAGAAGCCACTGCCACAACATTGAGATGCTTCATAATTGTGATCCAGACCTGATTATCTGCCGCACTTCCCATAACATCACTCAATAAGTCTGAAACATATCCACCTGCAACTTCTACAGTGGCAGCATCAAATTCGGGAGTTAAATACTCTCCGTTTATTGCTTCAATAAATGCATTTAATTTTATATTCATTATCTTCCTCACCATCTCTTTTTAGAGATTATCTAAATTACCATTCACATTTTTGCCTATATCTGTCAAGTGACATATTCACTCTTCTATCAGCTCTTTAATAGATTATAAATTATTTTAACCAGTAAAAGGACTAAGACAAAGAGGAATAAGGGTCTGATGATCTTCCCGCCCTTTTTAACAACCAGTTTGGAACCCAGTAAATTTCCGGCGATTCCGCAGATAGCGGCCGGGATCCCTATAGCAAAAATAACCTTCCCACTGATGAGAAAAGTAATTACAGAACCCAAATTAGATGAAAGATTAACCACCTTTGTGTTTCCGTTGGCCACGACAAAATCGTATTGAAGTAAAGTAACATAACAGATTATCAGGAAAGATCCTGTACCAGGACCAAAGAATCCGTCATAAAACCCGATTATGAAACTGAATATGGACGAAAGGATCACTTTTTTCAACATCGTTAATTCATGCGAAGAATTGTGTTTACCCATATTCTTGTTTACCAGACTGAAAACAGCTATGATTGGAATAAGTATAACAAGAATTATATTCAAAAAGCCGGGATTGAGAATCAGCACAGTACGGGTACCCAGCCAGGAGCCAACTAAAGCCAGCAGTCCGTTTCCTAAGGCAATTTTTAGATCTATCATCCCATGCCGGAAATATCTGGCAGTGGCAAAAAGAGTACCAAAAACTGAAGAGAACTTGTTGGTTGCCAGAGCAAAATGGGGAGGTAATCCGGCCGCCAGGTACGCCGGAACAGAGATCAAACCTCCACCGCCAGCGATGGCATCTACTATTCCTGCAAAAAACACCACAGGTAAAATAATTAGATAAGTATGCCAATCAAGCATAACTAAATTTTCCCACATAATTACTCCTAAAATATACTAAAGAGAAAAAAGCTGGTTAACTGTCCCTGGGAGATGACGCAGCTTGCGTCATTATAATAAAGAACCTGGCAGGCTCTTCTCCCACTGACACCCGACACCTTTTCTATGGTTTGACAAATCTGCCCAGGAAAAGAATAGAATTGGTTTCATTATCCATAATTGCAAAGAGGAATGGGTGATCTGCTTTGAAAGTAATAGGATCAGGTGGCAAGCATTTAGCCATATTAACAGCAGTAGCAGCTGCAGCTACTGTCTTTTTTTCATCAATTTTCAATGCAGTTTTATGGATAACTTTTGATATAAAAAGTCTTTCGTCTGAAATTCCTGAGAAGTCTGCTGAACCAAATGCGGTAACTAATCCCATCTTAATAAGAGGTTTCTTAAGATCATATTCCATTTCCAAATCAAATTTTGGCAAACTTAGATGCACAATACCAGGTATCCCAGAACGCTTGGGGAGAATCTGTGCATTTATTACGTTCTCTAAAGCCTGTAAACCATCATCATCTCTAGGTAAAAAAATATACAGAGATTTTGTTCTGTTTTTATAAGGTATCTCTATAAATTGATATTCATCCGTTTCATAGTGGAAATAATTTGAGCTATCTACCATAAAATTCATTTTTACAGTCTCATTTTTAGATACTTTAAAATCATCTAAATGTGTAAGTGTTGTGTCAAAGCTTTTGGCCCATTCTCCACTGAAATAAACAGCATTTGTGAGAACCAGACTTGTAGCCTTTGGATTCAGATCATCCGGTTTAATCAATTCCTTAATCATATTGTTTGTTTGGGATAAAACCCATTTATTTATTATTTCTGCTGACTCAACATTCTTTCCAAAGTTCAAGGATTCAGCCTTTGCCTGATAATTGACATTCAATAATTTTCTGTAGTCAGGTTTGATCTTAAAACCATAATTGAACCAGATAGCATTAGCAATTGTAAGCTGATTATCTTTATCTGTGGAATTACTCAACTTCATCAATTGCTGTCCAAGTCTTTCAGAGGTAAAATGCTTGTTAAGATACAGAACTTTTTCGAATTCTTTTCTGGTTTGTTTTCTGGCACCTTCAGCAGTCATTAACAGAGCTATATCAATACTCAGAGGCGAGAAGAAAAGGTTTTTGCCATCCTCTTTCAACTCATGATACAAATCAAAGGAAAACCTGTTCAGAGAGCTACCCTGAGAAATTGTTTGAGCAAATAAACTGCAACTCATTGTTATTAAAATCAGGCCTAAAATTTGAAACCTCATGTAACCTCCGATATTTTTAGTAACATAAAGGTAACATTAGAGTATTAAAAATTAAGTCAAGCAGATAATCTTTTGGATAGTTAAGAGATAAGAGTTAAGAGATAAGACATGAGGATAATTTCCGTTGTTATTAAACAGTAAAAACTAAGAGGAGCTAAAGGGATGCTAAAGAGAAGCTAAAGAGGAGTGTCTAAAGTTCGGAGTCATAATTTTGAGTAGTTTCATAGGAGATAAGAACTTTTAATCAGGCATTGCATGATTGTTTAGTATAGATGAAACTCTATTATTCAAGAATTGAGACCAATTCGCGGAGGATTTCCAAACAAGAGTTCTCCACTGTGTGACTCTGAGATTTCCTCTGTGTAACTTTGTGATACTAAAAAATTAATATTTTTATTTACATAATTTACAATTTCTACAACCTTAGTTCGGAGGATTTATGAGAGGTAAATTACATCATGTGGAATTATATGTAAGCGATTTAGCTGTGACCCGCACTTTTTGGAGCTGGCTGTTAGAAAAGTTAGGCTATACTTTGTTCCAGGAATGGGAGGAAGGTTTCAGTTATATGTTGGATAGCACATACCTTGTGTTTGTTCAAACCGAAGAAAAACACCTGTCTGTTCCTTACCACAGATGCAGAACAGGGCTGAACCATTTGGCTTTTCATGTATTTGATAGCGATGAAGTTGATGATTTCACAGCACTCTTACGAGAGAAAAATGTAACAATTCTTTATGAAGATCGTCATCCTTATGCAGGTGGTGCAGGTTATTATGCCGTATTCTTTGAGGATCCTGACAGAATAAAAGTAGAACTGGTCGCTGCAAAGATAGTCAAATGAACCAAAGAAGCCGAGAATATAAGACCCGGGTTATTGTTTTACGCAAGACCTTGTTCAAGGAGAGCAGCTATGTATTGGAGTTGCTGTCGGACGATCTGGGAAAGATCCCGGCATTGGTCAAAGGTGCCAGAGGTGGTAAATCTTCAGAACCGGGCAAATTTGAGATCCTCAATATTCTAAGTGTCATTTTGCATAAAAGTCCTGATGCTGAAATGTATCTCATCAAATCGGCTGATTTCGAGAAGAGTTATTTACTGGAGGCTGCCTTCAAAAAATCCATCCTCATGCAGGCAGGTGCCGAAGTGCTCTTGCAGTTGGAAATAGCTATGGAAGACAGAACCAAGTTCTTTCTGTTATTGGAAACTTATCTGGACTATTTAAGAAAAAGTGATAAATATTCTCCACAAATATTCTGGAGATTTCTCTTGAGAGCTTTCGAATTCTCCGGAATCGAACTCGCTCCCAATACTTGCAGTGATTGTCAAAAAAGTAAAATCCCGATGAAAATCTTCAATTATCCCAACCGTTTTCTCTGTGCAGAATGTGCAGCTCAAATCCTCAGAAAGCCGGACTTTTCCTTCTCACCCAAAGTCGGTGAAATTTTTGCCGGCATCTATGATTTAAATAAAACTGACTCTGTTGACAGCCTGGGCAGGGTTGTCATCGACGAAATAAATAATTTTCTACTGGAAGTATTTAAAGAACACTTCCATCTGAAACTGCACTTACGGAGCTTCGGTTTATGGACCTGATCATTTCCCATATCAATTGTGATTTCGATGCTCTGGCTTCCATGTTGGCAGCAAGCCTGTTATTTCCTGAAGCTCAAATGTGTCTCGTGGGATCCACAGAGCAGACTGTTAAACTCTTTTTGGAAAGAAACAACAATAGATTCAATTTTCTTAAGGAAAAGAACGTTAAACTTTCAGAAGTCAAAAGAGTTATCACTGTTGATAACAGAGATCTGGACCGGATGGGAAAAATAGGCGAATTTCTAACGTTACATCCTTCTATTCCTGTCCTGGCTTTCGATCATCATCCGGAAAGCAAGAATGATGTTAAATCCACTTATTCACACGTGGAACTAACCGGAGCCTGTACAACGATTATGTACCAATTACTGGAAGAAAGAGGCATATTGATAGATAATTTCACAGCATCTCTATTTGCTTTGGGGATCTATGAAGATACAGGACATTTTCTGCATGCTAATACAACTGCCAAAGATATGTTCATTGCCTCCAAACTGCTCTCACAAGGTGCATCCTTGAATTTTATCAATAAATATCTGCACCCGAATCTCTCCCAGAATCAACTTGTTATCCTCAACTCTATGATCAATTCGGTCGAAAACCTTACGGTAAAAGGAATTGAATTTGCCATTACTGCCCTGGAGCTGGATCATTATCAGGAAAATATCTCCTATATGGTGCAGATCTTTCAGCGTACAGAAAAGCTGGATATGGTGATCTGTATGTTTCATTATGGCAACAAAACGACCTTGATCGCCCGCAACAGGTATGATTTTCTGGACATTGGCTTAGTAATGAAGCAATTAGGCGGAGGTGGACATAAGTCCGCCGGTTCAGCCGTTATCAACAAAAAAGATAATAATGAACTCAAAACAGAGATTCTGGCCTTAATATCTGCTCAGATTGAGCACAATGGTACAGCAGCAGATATCATGACCTCATCTGTAGAAACAATCCCCTCAAGTTTATTGCTCGCAGATGCTCTGGATGCTCTGACCCATAAAAAATACAGTTCCCTGCTTATCGCAGACAATAATATTCTCAAAGGTTTAATCACAAGTAAAGATCTTACCAAACTTGCCCAGCACAGGATGCTGAATCTGCCGGTTGAAAACTTCATGACTACCAATCTGATCATAGTCTCGCCCGATACTTCCATAATCAAAATCAAACAGCTGATTCTGGAAAACAGTATTGGCAGAATCCCAGTTGTTGAAGGTGGTCAATTGAAGGGAATAATCACCCGGAGAGATATCCTCAAAGGCAAACAAATTCAAATCAAAGAAAGTCAGTTTGTGGATAATATTACTAATCTGATGAAAAAGCAGTTTCTGCCTGAGCAAATGACCTTACTCGGCAAGATCGGTTATGTGGCAGAGTATCTGAATATGAAGGTTTATCTTGTGGGAGGAGTTGTCCGCGATTTACTCTTAGCTCAACCCAATCAGGATATTGATATTGTTGTCGAAGGAGATGCCATAGAATATGCCAGAGTGTTTAGTCAGAAATTCGGCAAAAGGTATGTGTATTTCAGCAAGTTCGGTACAGCTATCATTACCCTGGGTGGTTCACATAAAATCGATGTGGCTACTGCCAGAACAGAGTCCTACTCACAGCCAGGAATCTTACCTGAAGTGGAAGCGTCCACCTTGAAGCATGATCTTTACCGCAGAGATTTTACCATCAATGCTATGGCCGTAGAACTCGACTCTGCCAGATTCGGCAATTTCATCGACTACTTCGGCGGGAGAAGAGCCTTGCAACTGAAAATCCTGAAAGTACTACATAATCTAAGCTTTATTGATGACCCCACCCGGATTCTCAGAGCTGTCAGATTTGAGCAGAGATTTGGTTTCAGAATCGAATCAAGAACTTTGCATCTACTTAATAAAGCACTGTGTCAGGATTCTTTAAAAACTGTGGCACCTGAACGCATCAGACAAGAACTTATTTTGGCTGCCAAAGAACAAAGACCGGAAAACTTCTTCAACCGTCTGCAGGAACTAAGTATCCTAAAAAGGATCTACCAGCCACTCTGCTTTGACGCAGAAAAGAAAGTTATTTTCAATAATATCTTTGAGAATCTGATCTGGTTTAAGAGAAGCTTTCCTGATGATAAAACCGAGGCCTGGGTTATTTATCATTTAGGTTTGGTGCATGATTTAAAACACCGGTCAAAAGTTAAATTTAGTGATATGCTCAAGTACCCAAAAATCTTCATGAATGCTCTTGATACCTTGGACTGGTTTGCAGAAAAGGAAATTGTCAAACTTCAGTGTATAGAGAATAAAAGTCTAATCACCGAGTCTCTGCAAAAGTTGAGTAATGAATTACTGCTCTATCTTTTATCCATACCTCAAGAAAACGGTTTGAAACTAAAAATAAAATCTTATCTGCTGGAATGGAGATATGTTAAACTGGAGATCAATGGCGAAGACATAAAGAAGCTTGGTATCAATGAGGGAAAAAGAGTCGGAGAATTACTCAAAGCTGTTCAGCGGGAAAAACTGGATCATGGCCTGAAAGGAAAGCAGGAAGAACTGGAATTTCTTAATCGCCTTAGATAGTTAATGGTTAATAGTTAAGGGACGCTTAATAGAACGCGGATGGCGCTGATCAGGCGGATGGTCGCAGATCGGAGAGATATGTTAAAGACAGATATGTCAGGTAAAACTACCAAAAACTGAGTCTACAATTTTTAGGACTGACCGTAAGAGAAAGCATTTTTCAAATCGGCCCGGCATTTATGCGGAAATAAAAAAAGATGAAAACCTCTCTTTCTGTTTCGATCAATAATTTACAAATCCGCGATTAACTGCGTTTTCCGTGTTAATCCGCGTTCTATTAAGCGTCTCTTCATTCTTCTAATCTTACCTTACAGGCAAGGGCTTTTTCCGGCTGTCCTGCTTTTTCATACAGATCACATAAATGTTTACCAACCGTAGTTGTATAGAGATGATCCGGGCCAAAGTATTTCTCACAGATAGCTAAGGCTCTGATATACAAAGGTTCGGCTTCTGTATATTTCCCTTGAGATTTATATATTCCTGCTAAATTGCTCAATGAACTCGCGGTTTTTAAATGTTCAGGGCCAAGTATTTTTTCGCTTATAGCCAAAGCTTTCAGGTTAAATATCTCAGCTTGAGCAAATTTGCTTTGAATCTTAAACAAATCTGCCAGACTATTGAGTAAACTCACAGTATCTGGATGCTCTTCACCCAGAGTTTTTTCCTGGATCATTAAAGCTCTTTGATAAAGCGGTTCGGCTTTCTCATAAACTCCTTGTTTTCTGTACAGATCTCCCAGATAGTTAAGTGTTTTCGCAGTATCAGGATGTTCCATTCCCAGAATCCTCTCCCTGATTTCCAATACTTTGAGGTATAGGTGTTCAGCCTGATCAAATTTACTCTGATTGTGATAAAACACAGCCAGATTATTCAGGGATAATGCTGTACTGGGATGTTCTTCACCCAGAACCGTTTTCTGAATGTTCAAAGCTCTTAAATAGCTAATTTCAACCTCATCATATTTACCCTGTATATCATATAAATTTGCTAAATTGTTCAGTGTGGCTGCTGTTTCATGATGATCAACTCCCAATGTCTCTTCTCTTATTTTTAAACATCTTAGATAATAAATCTCAGATAACTCAAATTTACCTTGCTCAGTATATAAGTGCGATAAATTATTAAGCATAGTCGCTGTTTCAGGATGCTCAGCACCAAAGACTCTTTCGGAAATTTTTAAGGTTTTCAGATACATTGACTCTGCCAAATCTAATTTGCCCTGATTCGTATATAAAATAGCCAAATTATTGATCACTCCTCCAGTATTTGGATGTTCTGAACCAAGCTTTTCTTCTAATATTTCTAAAGCCTGTAAGAACATAGATTCACCCAGGTCATATCTTCCTTGATTTACATACAGGAGTCCCAGATAATTAATAGTTAAGGCTGAGTTCACATGCCTTAATCCAAAAAGTTTCTTTTGAGTTTCCAAAGTACTCAGATAAAGGACTTCTGCTTGATCATATTTTGTCTGACAAACATACAAATATGCCAGATTTATAGCTGTTCGGGCTGTTTCCTGATGCTCGGATCCATAGACCTTCTTAAAAATATCCAAAGACTTTAAAAACAACAACTCTGATTGATCATATTTACCTTGACTCATATATAATGTAGCCAGATTATTCAGAGAAAGTGCTGTATCTGGATGATCTGAACCTAAAACTTTTTCTCTAATATTAAAGGCTGTCTGGAATAAGAGTTCAGCACGGTCATTTTGACCCAACACATAAAACATACACGCCAAAAGATTAATTGAACTTGCAGTATCCGGATGTTCTTCTCCGAGTATTCGTTTATGGATTTCCAAAGCTCTATTCAAATTTGTTTCAGCTTTAGTAAAATCATATTTTTCTGCAAAATAGTCTCCAGCTTTAGAGTAATATTGTGCAGCCTTAATCTCCTCACCCGCACATAAATAATGATTGGCGATGTCTTCAGCATTCGAATCAAGCTCTTTTGCAAATAAACGTTCCATAGCTTGAGCCGCAAGCAAATGCAATTGTTGCAAACGTTGAGTAAGCATACGCTGATATGCAATATCCTTAATCAGCACATGTGAAAATATGTAACTGATCTCATCAAAATTTGTCCAAACCCTCCTGCTTTTTCCAAAACTTAGATCTTCTTCAATTTCCATGCCCAACATATTAGCAAGCAATTCGGTATTGAACTCCAATCCCAAAACACAGGCATTTTGCAGAGTTTGACGAACTCTTTCTGTTAGGTTATCAATGCGGTTACCAATAATGTCGGCAATACCGAAAGTGCTTATCAGAGTTGTATCCACAGTAATATTGTAAAATTGATCAAATTGGTTA
Organism: uncultured Candidatus Cloacimonadota bacterium; assembly: GCA_964419225.1. Lineage (GTDB taxonomy): Bacteria > Cloacimonadota > Cloacimonadia > Cloacimonadales > CAYQPF01 > CAYQPF01. The sequence goes on from CAYQPF010000035.1 coordinate 13,155, forward strand.
TTCTCCTTTAAATAAGCTGTCAATTGCTCAATAAAAAATGGATTTCCTTCTGACCGGGTTATTATTAATTCTAATGTTGTCCTGGGTATATTGCTATGATTCAATAACTGGCTTATCAAGTTTTTACTACCTACTGGTGTTAAATGGTTCAGATCCATAACTTCCTTCCTGAAACCTGGCAAACCTAAATCTACCTGACTGCCATCTTCATTATAACGGCAAGCACAAATGATGTGTACAAAAGGAACTGAGTTTTCACCTAAAGCTCTAAAATATTCCAGTGTTTTTGTCTCTATCCACTGAGGATCATCCAAATGTATGATAATTGGTTTCTGCTCTGCTAAGGCTTGTAAAAAAGAAACAAAAGCATGCTTAATCTGCTCTGATCTTTTTTCCGGGGGCAAAAAACTGAATATCGAATGCTCCCACTCATAACCAAGCAGCGAAGCAATAAAAGATTCTATGCGCAAGAGTTCCTGATCTTCCTGAGCTAGTTCAGACCATGTCCTGTGGAATTTTTCCAGGTTACGCTTAATAGACTGTAAATGTTCAGTACCAAAGTAGCTGTGAAGAATCTGTTTTACAGGTTCAAGAGATTTTTTACTGACCGGATCACAAAAAGTAAAGAACTTATGAAAGCAGGAATCTGGAAGACCTTTTATGGCTTCAGATATGAGTCGGCTTTTACCAACTCCGGCTTCTCCTGAAACATAAACAACAGAGCTGTCCTTGGCCTTCAAGAAGCTTTGTAAAACCGATATTTCTACATCCCGCCCGGTAAATTCACTTTCGGACAAATTTAATTTCTCTGATCTGAAACCCTCCAACCGGTAAACATTGACTGGGGCAGAAAACCCTTTAAGCTCAATGAATCCAATATTCGAAAATATGTAACGATGATGCAAATCTCGTTGTAACCAAGTATCAGTAATGACCCTTCCATCTGCAGACTTGCTCAATAAGCGTGCAACCAGATTAACTGCTGCTCCCACTGCCGTGTATTCACGAGTATGCTTTACCCCGACAAAACCTGCATAAACATTACCACTGGCAATACTCATAAGCAGTTTAGGAATTGTGTTAGCAACATCAAGAGCAAAACGGCAAATCCGGTCCAGGGTATTTCCCTCAGATTTAGGTAACCCAAAGAGGATAAAGCCCTCCAGTCCTTTGCCTGTCCCGTCCAGTCTGGTCAAAAAACCACTATAAGCATCCAGTTTATCATGCAGAACAGCCAAAGTTTGTTCCCACTCCTCAACAGCTATCTGACTTAGATCTACAAAGCAAAAGGCTGCATCACGGATTTCATTAGCCGGCTGCTCATTTAAAAGACGTTTATGACAGAATTTCTCATAAGAAGCGTGGGAGAAAGGATAATCCAAACAAAGATCAGGATAAATCGTTTCTGTTTCAACTGCATTAATCCTGTCAATTTGCTCCAAAACTCCTTTTGACCAGGCGACAGCTTGTTTCGCAACTGAAAGTTGGGAGATCTCCTGTAACGGTTCGCCATAGAAAACATATTCATTTTGATACTCATTTTGAAAGATCTGCCAATTAATCATTCCGGAACTAATTGTTAACCTTACGGCTATCTTAAAATCACCGCAGGCAGAAGAAAATATTCTATGTTTCGCGAAATATTGTTCTATCTTCTTTACAACATTAACAATTCTTTCGGGTTTTCCCTCAGGAAACAAAGTACAAAAACCATCTCCGGCAAACACACTGACGAAACCGCCATTTTTCTCTACAAGATTTAAAGGATATGTAAATATTTCTTCCAGAAAACGGCTTAATTCTTCGGCTCCTCTTTTACCATGTTTACGAAATTCATTGCTGATAACGGTAAAATCTGCTATATCAAAAAACAAAACAAAACTTTCGAAACTTCCCGAATATCTGTCATTTTCAAAACGGTTAAGAAAAAAAGGCGGTATATATCTAATCATAATTAACTCCCTACTTCTCACGGAAGAATTATAAATAAACTACGTACTGTCAAGGAATATGTGATTTTTAAGTTAATTGTGAGTGGTATGACATAGCATCGTAGGGACAGGGCATGCCCTTTCTCTACATTGGATTAAAACAATTTCTGCGGATTGGAGAGAATGCTTAAATACATTTTCCGGGAAGTACTCCCTTGAGAGTTTTGGGTGGAAGCTTTCAAACTGTATCTTGCAGGAAAAATACCCTGATCAAGAAAATATGTTTTTAAGGATTCCTCGAATTCAATTTTGGACACAGCTGCATTAGTCTCACTGACAACATTGATCCTCAAAAAATAGGTAGGATTAGTTCGCATGATTTTGATCACATCTTTGAACTTAGTCTGATAAAAATCAGGTGCCGGATTGGTTAACTCGGGATAAGCAGAAATCGTATAATCATAAGAAAACAATCTGGTATTGGACAGGAAATAATATCCTGCTTTAATACTTCTGAAACTGAGGTATTTTTCATTCAGTTGGAAAGTCAATAAAGTAAGTTTGAACCCATCATCATAGTACAGATACAGATCTGACTGATTATTAAGTGAAACAAGAGAATCAGTCATAGGCAGGTAAATGGTTGAAGCTGATAGAGATTCCCCGAATTGATATACACAATCCCAAGCCGGGTAGTTCATCAGAATAAGGCTGTCAGTGACAATAGAAAAATCTTTGAGGTTATCCAACAAATTGACATAAGCCCCATTCGGGAGAAAACTGGATTTATTACCGTCAAAAGCAATCTCAGTAACTTGTTGATTTTTCAAAACAAAGGACTTTTCGCTTTTTGTCAGTTTATCAAAGTAAGGTGCCATCAGTAAATAATTTTTGGCAGATAAGGCCGCTAATTTATATGATTTGAAAACAGGATCAGAGAAGATGGGAATAACACGTTCGGTGAAATTAAACAATTGAGCATACTTTTTTTCTTTATTAAGAGCCCAGGCATAGTGAAGAGCAATTTGCTTTAAACTGTCAATAGTACCAGGAACAGAAGTTTGTAACTCTTGGAATAAGTCCACAATTTCACCGGATTTGCTTTCTTGCCGTAGTTTGCGGGCAAGTTCATTTTTAGCGGGATAATACAATTTATGGTAAGGATAATAAGCAATAATTTTACGAAGTGACTGGACCGCAAGGGTATCACTTTTCAGTTGCTGTGAACAACGGTATTTAAGCCAATAGCAATCTGCAGAAACAGAATTATCTTCAACACTACTGATAACTCCATCCAGAACCTGAATACATTTTTGGTATTCATTATTCTGGAAAAGCAGCTTCGCATTTTGCAAAGACATCTTCAACAAGAAATCCAGAGAATTGATTTCCGAACAGGACTTATTGATCTCATCTACAGTTTTTGTCAAATTTTTGGGGGAGTAGTTAAGTAAAGAAAGATAGCACTTGGCATAATTCTTATGTACAGCAAGTTGATTAGAGCTGAGAGAATTAAAAACATATCCGGCCTGAGCAAAATCACCTTGCTTGTAACATTGCTCTGCCCACATAAAGAGGACTTTTTCCTTCAAAGGTGTGTCTTTAAATTGATCTAGAAAAAAAGCATAATCTGCCAAAACAGGTACCTGCTTCGTAGAGCTGGTTTCCAATTTTTCGTATAATTCCAAGTCGAATTTCTGTTCAAAAGTGTAAAACATAGAGTTCAAAGCAGATGCTTGAGGAAACTTGATACCGAACTGCAAATTAGGCTCCTGTTTAAAATCATTAATGGGAAAATCTAAAAGGATAGTTTTTCTAATCTGTTGCAGAATGGTCTGTAATTGACCTTCCAGTTTAATTTCACTGGAAAGGTTTGTATAAAACCCGTTAAACTTAAGGCACATTCTTTCCATTGTCGCAGTAGGTTTGGGAGCTATATCCAGAACATAGATAGATACATCTGAGTTTTTTAAAACACCAACCAGATCTTTATTGGAGACAGACGAACCATTATCTTCGCCATCAACAATGATAAAGAGATATTTATTATGAAATCGTGGTTGTTCATTAAGGTCTGCCACTGCCAGGACAAGTGCATCATTGGTATATGTTTTATCTGTAAAAGAAGGAATATTGGCTATTTCTTTCTTTATTAAAAAAGGTGAATTGGAAAAGAATAATCTTTTACGGGTTATCAAGCTGGCTTCACTCTCGTTGATCCGGGAAATATTACGCCCATCTCCATAATCATAAAGAGACAGGTAAAAATCACTGCTAAGGCTGTCCTGAAAGGAAGTCAGAGCTTTTTGCACATTGGCATATTTATCCTTCATTGATAGTGAGTTATCCAGTACTATACTTATATTTTTTATCTCTGCAGTATTACCAAGAAATGCAGTTTTTTTAACAACTGTTCTTTCAGAATTAACTTCCAGAGTAATTTCTGACGGTTTGACTACTTTTATAAGTGATGTTTGGCCCGGAGTTAAATAAAGTCGATACAGGGAGTCTTGCCCTGCAAAAACACGTGTAACTTTATAAGGTTCGGTCTCTGCAGCAATTAAGCAAGCCCAAATGAAGAGAACAAACAACAGTATAATTTTTTTCATTTTATCCTCAGCAAAATATAGTCGGTCGTTTTTTCAATTCTAAAATACTTGCAGGTTAGTTTATTATTGCCGGCTATTTTATCAAATTGATTCAGCCATTCACCGGTGGAAATCGCTTTATCTTTGTTTGTATCAGAAGTTTTTAGAGCTTTAGTAGTTCTATAAACAGTTTGTCTTAAATAATAAAGTTGATCATCAAGAGATGTGCTTTGCACATCAGAACTTTGGGAATTGATAACAACGAGATACTTACCTGAGGTAAAGTCTGTACAAGAATATTCCTGCAAAAATTCTTCAGGAAGAGGAGATTTTCCGGGTGCTACGATAAATATGATATTATTGAACGCCGGACTGATCTTAATAAAATTCAAAAGATAATCCAAAGTCAGAGTGGTTTTGTATTCTGTTGCCAAAATACTGGATTCTCCACCAGATTTTTTTTCCCAGGCTCCTGCTAAAACACCACAGAAGAAGGAACTATCTGTTAAAGACTTGGAAAAATCCAGATATTGAGAGAAAACATTTTCCTTGAGATTAATCTGGACTGAACGTTGGGGTGTTTGCTGAAAAGCTCCGCTAAGTATTTGAAGCAGTTCATCCTTGTTCGAGTCGAACCCTTTTGCTTTGAATTGATCATTACCTTCAGAGCTATGTATTAGCAAACTATAGTTTAACCCATTAAGGCTAAAACTGAGCATAAGGCAAATTAAAATAATTATGGATTTCATTTTTTCTTTCCTTTACCGGCAGGAACGGTATTGGTATTCTCAATTTCCGGAGTGGTTACCACCGGAGCTTCTGCTGCTTTCAAAGCAGTTTCCAGAATTTTAATTTGATTTAAAAGTTCAAAATAGTTTTTATAATTTTTGAATTGTTCCAGCATCTTACCCGATTCAGGATCAGTTTGATTCATTTGAGACTGTAGATTTTGATACTTCTGCAGAACAGGTGGAAATTTCTGGTACAGTTGATTAAGCGGATTTTTCAGCAGAGGAACAGCATTAATCTTTTCAAAATAAATCATGTCAGGATACAACAAAGAAAGATCTTTCAGAGTGTTCGTTTTTGCTTTGAGCTCTTTATTGAATTTCGGCATTAAAAAGGTTGTTAAATATTGCTGACACAGATTAAGACTATCCGGTACAAAAAGAACATTTACCGGATTTGCACTCCCCGTAAAAATATTATCTAACTGCCCATATAGAAGACCAGGGCTGTCAACAGATCCATAGAATATGATATTTACCCCATTAAATGGCTTTTCATTAATGCTTCGTAAAAGATTATTTACGGTAAAGGCAGACCTGTCATTCTTCAAAACAGTAGCTGTTTCAGTGACAAAAAGATCTCCACAGATAATCAGATTCAGGGTGTAATCTAAATTTGTTTCCATCTTGGATATCCCGGACAAATAGGTCTCCAAGGTCGCAGGACTTTCATATGAGTAAAGAATATTGGCATTTGCCTTCTGTCCTATTCCAGTCCATTGATTGGAAAACAGATCATAAAAGAAGTTTGCCTTTTCTTCATATGCTTTGTTACCGTTAAAAATATAAGTATAGTTATTAGTATCCTGCTTCAAATCCATCCAGTCCTGAGGATAGCCCTGAACAATATTCTGCAGATAATAATTCAAACTATCTTCTAATGCATAGAAATCATTGTTTTTGGCAAAAGAAGAGTAAAAAAGCGAAAACGTATCTGTTCTTACTATTTCATAAATATCTTTACAGGAAAAAATAAAGTTGTTCAATCCGGGTTTAAGAATCAGGTTTTTCTTGAAGATTTTTTCCTTTGTTAAAGGCAATTTCTCATTATTAAGAATAACCTCCTTCAAGGAGTATTTATGATTCACAGTAAAAGTCAGTTCTGCTGTAGGGGGAGTAAAACTTAAGATACTCGAGTTGAAGGTAACTTTTGGAGTTGGAAGATTGTTTTTGAATTTATCAGGGAAGTCGGTCATTAGACATTCTTTAATCAGAGAAGACATTTTGGAATTGGTTTGCTGAGAAAAGAATTGATAGTAAGCAAACAACATTTTGTAAATATCCGGCGAACGTCGATCAATTTTATGGATCAGATTCTGATAATATTTATCCTGATATTTTGTAAGCGAAAGCAAAGTTAAAAGGGAATCTGATGGATTTATTAAATAGGCCTGTGACAGATAATTGTAGGCCAAATCACTCTTTTCACACTGAAAATAAATAACACCCTTTGCCTTTAAAAAAACCGGTTGAGGTACAACATTATCCTCAAAATTACTCAGCTCCTGACTTGCCATGACCGGCATAAAATTGGCCAGATAACTCTCCAGCAATTCTATTCGCAAAGCTATACTCTTAGGATTATAAAAGACTTTCTGATACAAACTGTCTAAAGAAGTCGCACTATTTTCAGCAGTCAATAAGGTTAAAACTGAAAACAGTATTAATAATAGAATTATCTTTTTCATACTCAACCAAGGGTTTTTAGTATTTTTTGGACAATATCCTGAGATTTGTATCCCTCTGCTTCTGCAGCAAAAGAGAGAAGCAGTCTGTGTTGCAGAACGATCTCAGCAGAGCTGATCACATCTTCAACCGATGGTGTAAGTCGATTATCCATGGCAGCTTTGGCTTTGGCAGCCAGAACCAGGAATTGAGAAGCTCGAGGCCCGGCACCCCAGTTAACCATACTCTTAACAAAGTCCGGTGCTTCAGGATTTGAAGGGCGGGTTTTTCTTACCAATTTAACAATAAAATCAAGAACATGCTCACTCACAGGAATATTCCGGATTGATTCCTGAATTTTTACAATGTGGGCGGCATCTGTTATCTTTCTCAATTCTGTTTTTTCTGAACTTGTAGTTTTTTCAGCTATCATTTTCTCAGTATCATAAGAAGGATAATCAATATAAATCTTAAACATAAATCTGTCTAACTGAGCTTCGGGTAAAGGGTATGTACCCTCCTGCTCGATTGGATTCTGGGTCGCTAATACTAAAAATGGTTGATCCAAATTATATGTCTGATTTCCTGCTGTAACCTGATACTCCTGCATAGCCTGCAATAGTGCAGACTGCGTCTTGGGAGGTGTTCTGTTGATTTCATCTGCCAGAATAATATTAGCAAAGACAGGACCCTTGATGTATTCAAAATACCGTTTACCATCAGATTTATCTTCAGCTAAAATATCTGTACCTGTAATATCAGATGGCATTAAATCCGGGGTAAACTGAATTCTGCTAAACTTTAGATCCATTACTCGAGCTAAGGATGATACTAAAAGTGTCTTAGCCAAGCCAGGGACTCCTTCCAACAAACAATGCCCGTTACAAAACAAGGCACAAAGGAAATCCTCTATTACTTTTTCCTGTCCGTAAACAGACTTATTTATTTCCGAAATTATCTTTTTCTTAGTATCCTGTACTGTTTCCAGCACTTTTACGAAATCAGCGTTACTTTTCATTTTCTATTGCTCCTGTTTCTATAACATCAATAATTTTATAACCGGAATAACTGATGGCAATAAATCCCACCAGAATAATCAAACCGCCTGTCAATAAATGGGCAAAAGCCATGACAGCACTCACCATCGTTTTATCAAGTCCCAGACCTGCTGAGAATACAATAATCATCACAAGTTCATTACTCCCGATTTGAGCAGGAGGATGTGGTATAACATAAGACAAATATATCAGGGTATATCCGAATAAAATCATAAAATAATTGATCTCCTGATTAAATGCCTTGAACATAAACAGGAAATAAACACTATCAATACTGACAGCTAATAGTGTAAGAATAAGTAACTCCGGCAGAAGAACGTAATGATTTTTGAAAATTGCAACACCTTCGACAAACAATTGCACAATATCTTCGTATTTTTTTTCGTATTTATAGGGGATATATTTACTCCAACGGTGGAGAAAAGCAATAATTTCATCTTTCTTTATTGCAGATAAAATCAAAATAGTAAATCCAACAAAAAATACAGCTATCAACATAATAATCAGAAATAATAAATAATCCGATACATGTACATTAAGAAAAGGTAATAAAATTAAGACCAGAAAAATTGAAACTGAATCAAACATCTTGTCAATGAAAACAGAAGGTAGTGTTTTCGAAATAGGAACACCCGTAGTCTTTTTAACAAAAAAACTCTTTGCCAACTCGCCTGCTCGAACAGGGATCATATAATTTATAAAATTCCCTGCCATCCAAATCAAAAAGGTACGACCTGCACCCATCTTTAAATTCACAGAGAGAAGTTTATTCCAGCGTAAGGAGCGTACAAAGTATGATAATAAATACAAAAATGCTGCAATCACGACATATGATAGTTTTACACTCCGGAAATATGGCACAATATCTTTTACATCAATAAATTTAGACCAGATACCCAGAAAAAGAACACCGATAATTAATCCCAGTATTACTTTCCAAATATTACTTTTTTTCATAGTTTTCAGGATTAGAAAATCCCTTTACTCCGATTAGCTTTTTAGGACAAATATCGTAACAGTGCAAACAACGCAAGCATTTTTTACGATCAAATGTAAACTTTGCAGATATTGCTCCAACTGGGCATTCTTCAAGACATTTTCGACAATCCTGACAGAAGGAAATAGGTTCCAAAATCGGCCTCGTCCCAAAATAGCCTGTCTTGTAAAGAAAAGTATTAAAATGTACGGAAAATAATTTTTCGAACACAAAATCAATTATATACAGACATCTGTAGGCAAACTGATAACCCTTACTTTGCTTTGGCAGTTCAAATTTATGTCTTTCAATATTCCCTTCGATTTCAATTGGTACATTATTCCGAGCTAAGTTTATATAGGAAATATCTTTATAATCTACACCCATGAAATCGCAGGCAATTTTATCAGTTGCAAAGGGATCTAATCCTGCTATCAGAGTCATAGTCTTTTTCAAATTTCCATAAACCGCCCCATCACCTTCCATGGAATTGATAGCATCGATAATGGTTAAGGTTGGCTTTATAACCTTGTTCAGATCAGCCACAGCCGCATGAATCCCTAAACTATGCATCAATTTACGAGTGTCATGATGACAAAAACCCATCAGATTCTTCATCCCCAGAGTAACCTGGGTTATAACGTGCGTTTTCAAAATCGGCACATTTACAATCTTATTTTCCAAAACTATTCTTGGGACTTTAATCTTTTTCAGTACAAAAGAATTGGGAACAGGTATGGTTATAAAATCCTTCTCTTCAGGAATAAATACTTCTATATCGTGTTTTTCTGCAAATTCCCAGATCTTCAAATAATTGAACACTTCGCGGGTATCAAATTCCATTCCCGGCATCTCACAGATTATAGGCTTACATCCCAGTGTCTGAAGTTTCTGCACGATAGCTTCCAGTAATCCAAGATTGGTCGTGGCACCCTTGGAATTCTCTCTGGGTGCTACAAAATTCGGCTTTAGGATAACCCTTTCTCCACTCTTGAATAATTGAGTCCATTCTAATTTATCCAGAAAAGGATATATGTCCAGTTCATCCTTAAGCTTCTGTATATAAACCTTATTCATTGTCTCAATTGGGAACAAAAACATAGTATTTATGATGAGCCCAGAATTGCTTGAAGAAGTCCGGTGCTGCTTTTTCCAACCAAAAATACTGAAGCATTTTATCTTCAAAAAGAGGATCTTTGTCCCGATAAAAATCCATAATCGTTACTGCACTCTTAGGTTCATCACTTGGGGGTAACTTAATCCCGAACTTAGCCACAAACTCCTCTTTAGGCATCCCGATATCCGGCCAGGGTGGACAATCAATGAAATTACTCAATATCAAATTCCAGCCCATACTTTTCATTATTGGTTTAAAACACCCAGGTGAAATATATTCTTCCTTTAAGGTCGATTGTAACTCTTTCTTCCCAAAATATTTCTGGGACAAATAACCTAAACCTGTTGTATTCGGAACACAAAGCACAATAACTTTCTTTGTAACCCTGTTCAGTTCTGCTAAAAATTGCGTAATATCTTGTACAAACCAAAGTGCAGAGAAATTCCAGGAAAAATCTATACTTTTGTCAGGTAAATTAATATTATCGTAGTTTGTGTTATATTGAAAATTGGCTGAAAGATTTGTCTTCTTCCATTCTTCTTCCATTAAACTAATTCTTTCTTCATCATGATCAAGCAACGTAATATTCATTCCCTTCAGAGCTAAATTCATACTATTGATTCAACTCAGACCTGTAAAACCAAAACAAGGTGCCTCTAAGACAGACTCTACCTTGAAATTGCGGACAATCTTATTCAAAAAATGATTAATTATTACTCTTTCATAGGAAGAGCCTAGACCCTCATCAGGATCAGAAAAATAGTTTTTCCAGATATTAACAATTGGAATGGCCATTTTGCTCCTTATACCAATCAATAACTCTCTGAAAATCAGGTATTGTATGGCATTCATCTAACTTCAAATCAGCGTATGTATCCTCGGTATTGTAATCCCAATCCCGTGAGATCAATTCTATTCTGCTGGTCCACAATTCGTTCTTTAAAGCCTTGAAAAAAGTTTCACTCAAGCGAAAACAACTGTCAGATAACATAATATTATAATTCTTTTTCTTTAAGCCATCTCTGATAAAAGTGAACAAGTCTTTCAATATAACAGGTTCTTTATCTGCTAAATTATATGCTTTACCGACAGGAAGATCAAGTTCGCAAGCATTGACAAACGCCTGTGTTATCAAATCCACATTCGCCAAATGAATCTTAACCTCACTCATAGGCAGGGCCATCATATATTTATCTGTCAGTTTTGTCAGAGTATAAGGAAATCCATAATCTCCTTCACCATATGTAATCGAAGGTCTCAAAACCACTGCATTCAAGCCAAGTTTCACCTTCTCCTGAATCATTTTTTCACATTCTATCTTAGTGATATGATAATAATTATCCCGTTTGAACGGAGTTGAATCATTCGCCGGGACGCTTTGCGGTATCGCTCCATACACACCGACTGAAGAGCAGAATATGAATTTACTGTTGTTCTTCAGAGCGTTATCAAGCAATTTACCGGTTGCTTTGATATTGGCCAGAAAGTACGAAGACATGGGGAACCTTCTCCCGCCTCGCAAAGCACCAATATGCATAATAATGTCGAAGGAATTCTGATTAAGGTATTTCTCCAAACCAAAAACATTCTCCAAATTGATTTCTACCAATTGAATCTTATCTCTGTATTCTGCAATTTTCTGCAAATCAGAACCAGGTCGGACAAGCCCTGTTATCTCATAATCTTTTTCTATTAATTGCTTCAGAATGTGATGTCCGATAAAGCCATTGATCCCTGTTACTAATATTTTTTTCATTCTATAATCCAAATAATTTCTTAAATAATGATTTTTTTGCTTCCGGCTGCTTCTTAAAGCGTTCCGCTCCAAAATAATTTACTTTTTCGTTTTTCAGCATCTTCATGGGATTGATTTCGGAAAGTAATTTAGCAGTATGATCATTGGTTTCACTCCGAATAGCTTCTACTGCATCAACATAACTATAATCCTGTGTATGACAGTGAGTATCAGAACCTAAAAAATGTGCATATCCGTTGTAGATCATTTCCCAGGCAGTATCCTGAATCTTCTTGCCATAACCACCCAACAGGCTTCCGGTATTGATCTGCATATAAATATTCCGATGAATCAGATCTTCTACTGCATAGGGATTATTAATAAATTCTGTATATCTTTCAGGATGAGCCAAAATCGGTTTATAACCCTGTTTTACCAGAATATAATAAATATCGAGCAAACCGTTGGGAAAACCATTCATACTGGTTTCCATAAGAATATAATTTGTATTATTTAAGGTCAGGTTTTCCTTGATAACATCCAAGTGAATATCTTCACTAAGAAATATTTCTGCACCACGGTAAAGTTCAATATTTATATTCTCTCTTTGTACTGCATCTTTTAATATCTGAAATTTCACATTTTGAATTTCCGCTGTATTATCATAAAATCCCTTCATGTAATGGGGAGTCAAAATTACACCTTTAATTCCCTCCTCACTCATAAACTTCAAATAATCTAAAGATGTATCCAGATCCGGAGATCCGTCATCAACATCAAACATAATGTGAGAATGTATATCAATCATATGCCATCCTTACTAATTTGTATTGCCTGAGCAAATTCACTGATTAATGCTTTATCCGGAGTGTTCTCGAAAACAGTCCCAATCACCACAAAATCTGCTCCGGCTCTTGCTTTACAAGCCGCTTCCTCAGGTGTTTTTATGCCACCCCCGACAATAAGAGGGATTTCAATATTATTTTTTACAACGGTAATCATTTCTTCAGGCACAGAGTTTTTAGCTCCGCTTCCGGCTTCCAAATAAACCATTCGCATGCCTAAATACTGCCCGGCTAAAGCATGCGTCACCGCAATATCAATTTTCTTTCTGGGTATGGGAATACTGTGACTCATGTACTGCACCGAAGTCAAACTGTTGGATTCGATCAACAAATAAGCAGTACCAATACTTTCCAGATTATACTTTTTAATCAAAGGAGCAGAACGAACCTGTTCTCCTACTAATAATTCCGGATTCCTGCTGCTCAGCATACTTAATAAGAGTATTGCATCAGCATATGGAGAAACGAAATTAAACAATCCTGGGAAGATTATTAATGGTATTTTTACCTGCTTTTTTATTTCTCTTAAACACGATTCAAAATTATCATGGAGCATCATACTACCACCTATGAGAAGTGCATCTGCCCCACTTTCTTCGCAATCCAAGGCAAAATCTATAGCAGTTCCCTCGCTATGCTTATCCGGATCGATAAGACAGAAAAACCCAGTTCTTTTCCGGGCAATTTCTAAGAGTTTCTCATATGTTTTTATCATATTATTTACCTATCCACATTATTATCAGGATGAAAAACATATTCAGTTTCATCAAATTAGAGATATAATTCAAATTTTTCTTGGTAACATTTCTGTTCAAAAATAAGTAAGAGATCAACAAAGGCAAAATGGTAAAAATATTGAGCAAATTAAAAGTCAGCATCGATATCATTCCATGCCAAAATAGAGAAAAAACACCAATACCCATCGCTAATATCAGCGTAAATGTAATCGAAAAAGTCCAAGTCTTTCCCATTACAATTGGTATAGTTTTTGCCCCCTGACTCATATCACCTTCCACATCTTCCGTATCCTTGATGATTTCCCGGATCAATGTATATGTAAAAGCAATAAATGAAATTGCCAGCGCATAACTGACATTATCATTGGCTATTGCCCCGTAAAAGAATGTCGAAGCTGCAGAATATGCTATCAACAAATTACCCAACAAAAATGTCTTTTTCAAATATCCTGCATAGACCACTAACAGCAATGTATTCACAACTGCAATTATGATACACCATTTATGCCAGGTCAAAACACTCAGAAAAAAACCGGTAATCATCAGAATCCAGGCATACTTTAAAGCCGTACCTGGTGAGATTTTACCAGAAGGTAAAACCCTGTCTTTTCTGTTTATCTTATCGATTTCCAGATCATAATAATCATTAAGTACATAACCACCTGCTGCTATAAAAGTGGCAGCTAAAGCACTTAAAATTATGACCCTGATATCAAAAACAGTTGCCTTGATCATTGCCCCATACACTACACATAAAGCAGTAAAAAAGCAATTGAAAGGTCTGATTATCTGCAGAAATGCTTTTATCACTTAAGGTAATCTGTCCTTGATCATGGCGACAAATTCAACCAGTATCTCATTATTATCCATATTCTTGATCATTTTATAGGAATCTTCCAGGAGCTTTTCTGCTGTCTTGCGTGCCTTATCCAAACCCAATAAGGAAGAATATGTTATCTTATTATTCCGATAATCTTCACCTGGTTCTCTGCCTAAATATTCAAATTCACCGATTTCATCCAATATGTCATCTATAACCTGATAAGCTAAACCTAAATTCAATGCATAATTCCCAATTGTGATGGTTATATTATCTTCCGCATCCGCCATTATGCAGGCCAAATCTGTGGCTGCCTGAAGCAGTGCACCCGTCTTCTTCAAATGAACATATCTCAACACATTGATTCTGACATTCTTGTCCGTCGATAAAATATCAACAGCCTGACCACCTATCATTCCCCGTGTTGATACTGCCCGGCACATGGTATTGATGCAGCGTACTGCTTTTTCAGGTTCCTGAACCAAGGTAAGCATCTCAAATGCTTTGGTGATTAATGCATCCCCGGCAAGTATTGCCGTTGCGGGATCAAACTTCTTGTGGCAGGTCGGCTGTCCTCTTCTCTCATCTGAATTATCTACACTCGGTAAATCATCATGAATCAATGAAGCTGTATGGATCATCTCCAATGCACAACCAACAGGCAGAACAGGATTCAGGACATTAGCATTCTTCTTGCCTTTCAACATCTCATAAACAGCAAAAAAAAGAATTGGTCTAAGCCTCTTCCCTTCAGAAAATACAGAATATCGCATAGCCTCAAAAAGACTTGACGGATTCTCTTTTACCGGAGTCAGATAACTGTCCAGAGCGTCTTCCAATATTTTTTTCCTACTATCAAAGTATTTTTGGATTAACAAATTGCACCTCGCTTTTAAAGTGGTAAGGAAATTTTTGTGCCTTTTTTGGCAGATTCATACATCCCCAAAATGATTTCCAAAGACTTACGTCCCTCCCGACCATCTGTGTTTGCTTCTTCATGCCCCAGCAAAGTGGCTGCCACATTCCGGAGAAAACCGGTATGGCCATAACCATAAACACTTTGCGGATTGGTTGCGACATTTTCAACCAATTTATCATCATCATCATAGTCCTTGAATTCCCAGTGCTCAATCTTATTCACTGCAATTCCTCCGACTTTGACTGTTCCGTTTTCACCCATTATTGTTATAGAGCCTTCCAGATTTTTGGGGAAAATATTCATCGTTACTTCCACATTTCCTAAAGCTCCGTTTCTGAATTTAATTATACCCATACCCTGATCCTCTACTTCGATCCTATGGTTGGATGTTGTCGTAAATGACATAACTGACTCCACCGGTCCCATCAACCATTGAATCAGATCAAAATAATGCGAAGCCTGATTAAGAAAGGCTCCCCCGTCAAACTCCCAGGTTCCCCGCCATTTGGCCAAATCATAATAGGATTGAGGTCTGGCCCATCTGACTGTTACATTGGCAGAAAATAATCTTCCGAATCTGCCTTTATCAATAGCTTTCTTTAAAAGCTGAATCGGAGAATTTAGTCTGTTCTGTTTAACTACAAAAAGACTAACCTGGTTTTGATCACATGCTCTTATAAGTTCATCTGCAGACTTCAAATCGATAGCCATAGGTTTTTCACTTACCACATGGATCTTTCGTCTGGCAGCTTCAATTCCCATCTCAGGATGTAATCCACTCGGACTACAGATAAGCACTGCATCCATTTCTTCCTGATCAAGCATAAGTTTGTAGTCAATATAAGTTTTGTTGATCTTGTAGGTTTGTGCGGCTCTTTCTGCTCTTTCAGAAATGATATCTGCACAAGCTACAATTTCAGCTTCATCGATATTAGCAATTGCTTCAAAATGCTTTTCAGCTATTCTCCCGCATCCTATGAGACCAAATTTAATTTTCTTCATTTATCACTCTCTTTCAATAAATATTCTAAAATAAATTCCGCTGCCTTACCGTCCCCAAAGGCAGCATTTTGTTCTGATGCTATCTCCTGGCAGGCTACAGCTTTTTTTATCTTTTCAGTATCTGCACCGCATATTATGTTCCAATTTCCGACTAAAGTTTCCACCCATTCTGTTTCATCTCGTAATGTTATGCAGGGTTTCTTTACAAAATAAGCTTCTTTCTGTAAACCACCGGAATCAGTCAGTACCTTAACACATCCATTCAATAAAGCTAACATTTCCAAATATCCAACTGGATCAATCACTTTAATTGATTCAGACAGCTGAATCTTCTGCTCAGCAATATACTTTTTCGTCCTTGGATGTAATGGCAATATCACAGGAGCATCCAAAGTTCCCAACGCACCCAGAATACTCGAAAGTCTGGCCGGATGATCTGTGTTCTCCGCCCTGTGTAAAGTGGCAAGATAGTAGCTTTCAGGCAAATCATTAGTCTTATATAATTCCGGGTTACTCAGAATTTTATCCTGATAAAACAAAACCGAATCATACATTACATCACCGGACAATACAGCATGCTCCAGCAGTCCTTCTGTTGTCAAATGCTGCATAGCTGTCTGAGTGGGTGCAAACAAAATATCACTGATCTTATCGGTAACAATCCGGTTGATCTCCTCGGGCATATTCCTGTTAAAACTTCTTAGACCGGCTTCTACATGTGCGACTTTCATATGCAGTTTCACAGCTGCCAATGAACCAGCTACCGTAGAATTGGTATCACCATAAATTACTACCCAATCAGGGTTTTCCTGCATGAGTACTTTTTCTATTTTGTCCAGCATTAATCCGGTCTGTTCTCCATGTGAACCTGATCCAACTTCCAGATTATAATCAGGCTTGGGGATATCCAGCTGTTCAAAAAATATGTCAGACATGTTCTGATCATAATGCTGCCCGGTATGTACCAACACTTCCTGAATCTCAGGATGCCTTCCAATCACCCGGCTCAGGGTCGCAGCCTTGATAAACTGTGGTCTGGCTCCAATAATAGTCAGTATCTTTAATCTATTTTTTTCCATGCAATAACAAACCTATCTTTTATCTTATCTGTCAAGTATCTTCTTTGCAACAGCAGTATGCTTGCACAAATACTAACAGTACACACGACGACTACTGTTAAAAAGGAGTCCCTATCCAAGGGATAAGGACTCATATCTATAGTAATGTTTGAAAGATAAACGGAATTAAACTTATTTTACTTCCGCATCTCCACCTTGTACATTCTTCGGTGTTATCTGTTTAACTAAAAATGCTGATAATAATTCCATTACCCCATTTCCTTCACTTCCACCACTCTGGACAAGAAAATCAGGAGTTATCTTCACATTACTGCTGGATAATAACTTCGTTACTTCTATGGCTACAAGTCCTTCCGCACCTACAGCATTCTGTTGAAGCTTATATGCAGCTGCAGTAGCTTCACCTTTTGCCAGAATTGCAGTACCCTCTGCCTTACCTACAAAGGTTATACCATCAGACTCACCCTTCTTCTGCAACCTCACAGCTTCTGAACTTCCTTCCGCCTCAGTAATAACCTGTGCTTTTATGTTCTGTGCTATCTCTACATTGATGGCAGACTGGACAAGATCTCCCTGCCTGTCTGCTTCAGCCTTGGTCTTCTCAGTCGCGATACGGCTCTGCTGAGCTTTCTGCTGTTCAACATACATCGTCTGTTCCTGCTGAGCAATAATCTTCTGCGTCTGTGTATTCATCAGATCCTGAGGTAACTTAATCTGACAAATTAAAACTGAAACCAGCTCTACATGGTATTTTTCCAGTTCACGGCGGGCCCTTTCTTCAGCTTTTTCCTGTTCCTCATGTCTGTTTTGCATGAAGTTCATTGCTGATGTCGAGGATGCCTGATTCCGGAAACTGGAATCTATCATCGGATGTATAACATGATCCACCAAATTCTCGATCGATCCAATCTTTGCCACCATATACGGTGCCTGATCAGGTCTGATTCTGATCACAACTTTTACCGATACACTTATCTCAAAACCATCCCTGGAAATTACCTTCAACGGATCAAATTTTGTCGCTTCCTCTTCATCCCAATCTATTGTGATATTGGTTGTATTGACCACATACACTATGAAAGCCCGACGGTTCAAATAATATATACCAGGTCCTACAACTTCACTCTGAATACCACGGAATCCTTTGGGAACTACATATCGTTCAATCCCTGCTTTTAGTCTGTCTTCAAAAATATCTGGTTTCACCGCAGGAACAGTCTCTCCGGCACTCTCATTCAAATCAGTCAGGGTAACAATTCTTTCTTCTTTTTGCTGTTCTGCTTCTGATACGATCAGCGAAGCTTTGGGTTCTTCCCCCACATTAGAGATAACCACTGCAACTTCACCTCTCTGAATTGTGGTTACATCATCCTGATCTACAGTAAACATTAAAGGATTTATATAATATGTACCTGGCTTAAGCACATCAAGCTGAGGTCCTCTCTGACCACCTTTATCCAAAAATGCCGTTATGTTCTGATAATTATTATGCCCTTCTATCGGCTTCGCTACATACTCATTCTCAGGTAAGGGCTCACCATCTCTAGCCGTAACTAACCCAATCTTTGATGCCTGAATTACAGTTGCATCTTTGATAATTACATTGAATAAGTTAGTATTAACACGGTAAGTACCAGGTAATAAAATCTGGCATTGCGGTCCTTTTTCTCCGTTATTTCTCAAAAACTCCTGCCCGTTTTCAAAATTAGAATGCCCCGGCACAACCTTGGCCAACAACCTTCCTTTGGTTATCTGAGCTCCGTCATTGGCTGTAATGACACCAACCTGACCCTGACCAACCACAATCGCATTTATCGGTTTAACGTTGAATAATTTAGTATTGATCCGGTAATTTCCCGGAGGCAATACTGCGATTTGCGGTCCCTTCTGCCCACCATTGTCCAGGAACATCTTGCCATCCTGGAAAGAATTACATTCTGCATCCTCTGCAAAAATCCTTCCTGCCGGTACCGGATTACCGTCTATCGATTCCACAAGACCAATTTTACCTTCACCGATTGACGTTACTTCCACAACTGTTACGATAAATAGTCTCGTATTGATACGATAATTACCGGGAGGTAAAATTCCTATTTGCGGTCCTTTCTGACCTTTGTTTTCAAAGAATTTCCGTCCGTCTTGAAACAGATTACAGTCCACATGCTTGGCAAAAATCCTTCCCGGAGGTACTGATTCACCGTCTATCGACTCTACCAGCCCTATCCTGCCTTCCCCGATTGTTATTACAGAATGAATTGTGACCTGAAACATTCTGGTATTTATTCTATAAGTTCCAGGAGGTAAGATATCAACCTGCGGTCCTTGCTGACCGTTATTGTTCAAGAAGGCTTCACCATCCTGAAAATAATTCGATTCCACAGGTTCAGCAAAAATGCGACCCTTTGGTACCGGAATACCGGTTCTGGATTCTACAAGACCGATCTGATTATCTCCGATGATCACAAAATTAACTTTCTCCGACACAAAAATGTAAGGAACTACAAAGTGTAAACCGGGTCCAAGTGTCTTTACCTGAACACCAACTTCGCCACTCATAGCAAAAACACGGCCTTCAGGCATACTCTTACCAAACCAGCGACGCTCCAATATCCGGATATTATTACCGCCTACCACTATAAAAGATTTGATAATGGTTATCAGCAGTATCAAGGCTCCCAGTCCGATCAGAATGTTCGTAAATGTCATCAATTCTAACATAATACCTCTCTAAATGAACTTAATTTATAGTTTCAATAGTACAATCATTGATTTATGTCAAGAAAATTGATAATTTCTTTTTGCGTGCTGGCAGAAAATTGAAAAGTGTCACAAGATTTGCAAATTTGGTCACCTCTAAAGTTGGGACTACAAGATTCCTTGTGGACCAATACAAAATAATCCATAACTTTTATTAAACTTCTACATATTTTGAATCTCTTTTTTTACTAACTTACTCTCCTGTTTTAATTTATTAACACTGTCAAGGTATAATATATTACTTTAATTTATTATATAGCAACATGTTAATTCCCCTCTATCAAGAGGGGTGGCAACGAAGTTGACGGGGTGTGTAAATCCAAAACCCTGTTTGCTATCATTAAACTTATACCATTTTTCAGATTATTCTCTTTAAACTTTGAACTAATTTCACAAACAGAATCAAGTAGTGTCCAAAATATTAACCTCCATTCGAAAAATACTCTCAGAAAAACTACTCCGTAAATAGAGTTTTCCCCAACTAATAACTCAATTCTGCTAATTTATAACTAACATGTGGGAGAGTTCAATCGCTCTTGCACCAGTCTGCTTTGCCCATTTAGTAGTCAGCATCTGGTTAGCAGCTTTTTCAAACTCTCCAGATTTGACAAAACTAAGAGTGGTCTTAAACTGCAATAGTCCTTTAATTCCAAGGTTGAAACACATATCCAGAAGCACCAGTTTACGGTTTTCTGAGAGGTTGTTGTAGATATCAGGAATGCTGGAAATAAGCTCCAACTCACATCGCAAAATATCATTTTGAAGCAGTTCTTTGGCTTCCTGCTTTGAAATCCCTCAGTCTTCAAGATTACGACTGACTCCGATGGTCAGTTTACCTGATGTGCAGCGATACGGCTTAAGTCTCAAACCTTCATGCCTGATGAGTTGCTCTTTGACTCTAACTAATAAGCTCTGTTCCATCTATACTCCAAATGTTATATTCAGAGTGATAGGAACCTGCTGCTGGTAATTTTATCAAATCGGCTTGCCTATGGATGCCACAGAAATTATCATTGACAGATGGTGTTTGCTCAGATTAATGTTAGCTAATTAAGAGCTTAAATTTGAGTCTATATTTTACGATCAAGCATGATCATATAGATATCAAATGAGTAGGAGTGGGAGGATGCATGATAAAGCTGTAGCGATGATATCTATACCGCAGCTTGGTACAATGGGCTAAGCCAGCCAATGAACTATGTATATTTGATATGCACGACAACGTATGGGAGTGGAATTGGGACATTCATGGTAGCTATCCCAGCACTCAGGGTAACCAGCATAGTGCCCTGAGCAGGTCACTTAGTGCAATTCAAACGATCTATGAAATATGCTGCAAATGATCCAAAAAAAAGAATTGAGACTTGAGTTACGTACCTAAGTCAGAAAGGTTGGGTAGATGTTAAATATTATTCGCATTACTCTTAAGAATCATCCTAAATTAAAAGATATAGACATATTGGGTGAAGATTTAGCTAAATCTCTTGATGCCTCAAAAGAAAATGCTGAACTTCTTGATCTTATATGTGATTGTATGTACCATAGCGTAAGGCATTTTTTGGAAACTCCCTTTGGTGCAAGTACCTTCGAACTAACTGTCCATTTTATTGATGCCTATGGAAGAGAGTTAATAAGAACGTATCGGGATTATCAATATACACAAAGTACACTACCAGACATTCGAAATATGCATAAGGCAGATACAGATCAAGTGATCGATAGATTATTTGTTATTATTGTTGATAAAATTTTCCAGTTGTACTATCGACATTATGTCATTCCTGTTTACGAGGTAACTGATTTCGAAGGTGATCACTTCGCAGCTTCAAGTTTTATAATTAATCATAATAATAAAAATTATCTACTTACAGCAAAGCATGTTTACTTCGATATGGATAAAGAACAACCTGTTTTGCTATCTGATAGGTCTTATTGTTTTGGATGTAAAAGAGAGGCTATAGATATCTCCAAATCTATATATACAAAAGTGCATTTACCAGATTTTATTATTATTCCTATCGATAACCAACTAACAAGAGAGATTATAGGTGATAATTTTCAAATAATCCCCGATAATCTCATTGATAAGTCAAAGTCTGAGACAAAAGGCCCTTTGATTTGTCACGGTTTTCCATATTCAAGGAATAAAAAACATTGGACACCAAGGCAAGACGTTTATATTCTAGGCACTTATGTGAAGTTTGATGAATGTAGTTTTGGTTTGACTTATGATATAGAAAATACTAAACGTATGAATGGAACTATTGGAGCAGGTGTATCAACTCCTGGTATGAGCGGTTGTCCAATTTGGGAATTGTCCCTACTAAATCTGATTACTAAATTTTCGCTAAAAGGTTTGTTTACAGGTTATTACAAAGAATTAAAAAAGAATAGGGGTGAGTACATCTATAAAGCCATTGAATATATTGATAATCAGGTTTAAAGAAATCTTCAATTCATTCGCATGAACTAAGTAAGTTCATAAACTTATCACAATAGCTCAATCAATATAATCTATGAATTGCACCTGAGCATCGTTTAATCCCAGCCTGAGACATCGGGAAGTGTAAGACTTGGTCTCTTTCATTACTTCTGCTGAGAACTCATCTCCAAGCTGATTTGATACTATTTCCATTAGTTTCCGGAGATGCTCACTTGATACCTTTTCTGACTTCGGCATATCTGATAGCATTTTAATGGTTATTCTGGCAGATTCTCTGTTATTAAGATGTAACAAGTTAAGATCTTTTGACCCGGATTGTGCAGTAGAGGTTTGCAAACTGGGTCAAAGATCGTGAAGAATGAAGGTTTGCAATCGAACGAGGTTATATAATAAATATATG
>CAYQPF010000036.1:0-36012 GCA_964419225.1 uncultured Candidatus Cloacimonadota bacterium
ATGCGGAATTCATCCTCGTGAAACGAAAAAAACTTTTTTCCATTGAAAGATAGTCCGTTGGACCCAAGAAGTTAAACGGCAGTTTAAGAGGCTGTGCAAAAATGCTATCCATTTGAAATTCAAATAGCCATATATGACATTTGAAAATATTGTCCATTTTTATAATGTATTACATGCCAACCATATAGCTTCCTCTCCCTGGTCAGGGAGAGGATTGAGGTGAGGGTGGAAGAAGTGTTTTTTCTGCGTTTCTCTTCATTTTTGCACAGCATAGGAAGCCACCGGGCAAAAAAACATATAATTAAGCCCGAAGAGGGCGTCCAGTTCGGGGCTTATTTCTCCTTCCCCTTTATCAACACCACCAGATACTATCCTCAAATCTCTTCCCTTGTCAGTGTCAGTCTGTGAAAGTCCGTGTTAGTCTGTGTTCCCTCTGTCCAGTGTCCAGTCCTCAATCCTTAAATCTCAAATGCTTTTCTACTGACCCCCCGACACCTGGCACCTGACACCTGACACCTTTTTCCAAGTCCCTATAGTCCATATAGTCCATAAAGTCCATTTTGTCCATTTCCCGGAAATACATTTTCCCCAATCCCCAATCCTTAATCCTTAATCCTTTCTCTGAAGTCCTTAATCCTCAACACTCAATCCTCAATCCTTTCTCTCAACTCAAGACTCATGACTCATGACTCATGACTTATGACTGCCCCCTTGTCCACCAGGTTGACACAATTCTTCCTGCTTTAAATAATATCATGCTATAAGGGTAAATGTCATCAGCAGCACTTGGATACTCTTGCAATATAATACGATAGCACCTTATGCTATTGGATAAAATATGCTAAAGTCTAATTTAATCTGAGGTTATTTGCTTATGTAACAATCGTTGACACTTATCCGGCTGTTTGCAACAAAGTCAGACTTAGAAAAAAGTATAACAAAAGTGGCTTTATTTAGAGTTATTTAAAGCATACTATTCAGTCAATGCCTTATATCATGCTGATTCTATTTGTATCAAGTATTAATATTTATTCGCTTAATTCATAACAAAAAATATAAGAATTCAAATATTGATGTCAGAACTATATCAACTTTTTTGCAATTTTGTAACAGATTGCAATTAGGAATTATAAGGCATTCTGATCATATGCATAAGGAACTAATCCAGGCTTTATCCGAATTATTGGCATAATAAATGTATTTACATCAAATGTTAAGAAATTTGAATTAGTTAAAAAAATATTATTGGAGATTATTATGAAAAGAGTTTTGTTTGCCTTATTGTTAGTCGGTTTAAGCCTTGGCTTGTTTGCAACGGATACTACTGAAGCACCAACTTATACCATTGATGGAAAGCTAAGTATTGGTGGAACTATTACCCCGGAAAAAGAATTGGAAGTTAATGGTGCTATTATGGCTGGGACATCTCAGATTGACCCTGATAAAGATAATTACTTCGCTTTGTTAGAAAAATTGAATCTGAGTTTTTATTGGGATTGCAGAGCTACCTCAAAAACAATGATTAACAGTATTTATAATATGGGTAACAGTTTAGAATTCAGATTTCACGAAAAAGGTGAATATAATCCTTCTGATCCTGTAGCGTTGATGGTTAGTAAAGGTGCTGTCGCTATCAACACTCATGGTATCAAAGAAGGGTATGCACTCACAGTAGGTGGAAAAATTCTGGCAACAGAACTTAAGATCACTGTCGCTGATTCCGTAATGTGGCCTGACTTTGTTTTCAAACCTGATTATAAGAAAATGGATTTAGATAAACTCGACAGCTATATCAAGACAAATAATCATTTACCCGATATGCCGTCAGCGAAAGATGTGAACAGAGACGGTGTAGATGTCGGAACAATGCAGGCAAAACTCTTACAAAAAGTGGAAGAACTAACTTTATACCTCATCGATCTGAAAAAAGAAAACGATGAACTGAAAAAAATGATCTCAAATAAATAAGAATTTTAACATTTCGCTAATCATAAATTGAGAGGAATCTATGAAATTGAATAAATGTATCCCGTTAATGATAGTTATCGTCTATTTTTTCTGTCTGACTACCCTGTTTGGACAGGATGTAACAAGTTTTGCCAAGAATTCAGTAAATCCCGCAACCGGAGATGTTGAGTTTTCTTTGAATATGCTTCCTTTGGGATATCCATTGTCCTTTAATATAAATTATGACAGCGAAGTAGTTAAATATAGAAATACTGGTATTAAGGATCTTCCTACCGGGAGTTTAGGAGTTGGTTGGAATTATGCTATACCTGCTATAACATGCGAAACCATTAACAATGTTAATGTAGTTAAAAGTAACAAATATACTTTATCCTTACCTGATAAATCTTACAATCTTTTGCTTATGAACGAACCTACTAATAATTCCGAGTATTATACATTTGTTACTGAAGAAAAAAGTGACTTAATGATAGAATTCCATAAAAACACAACTTATGAATACTGGATTATTAAAGACACAAAGAGGGATAGAATTTTTCAGTTTGGTGATTTGTTTCAGAGTGAGGATCCAGAGGATAATCAGTATTGTGTAATAACCGCTAGTACTGTTAAGGAAAATGGCATTTGGCAAGTTCAACCGATTGTTACACAATGGAATTTAAAAGATGTTCATAGTATATCAAACACCGATAATTTTGAAATGCATTATTTTTATGAAAATGAAGAATCCAATTACTACTATGATCCAACCCATCCATATAATTTTGTCAAATATACTTCTTATTACCAACTATCACGCATAGAAGCTTGTGACAAGATTTATAGTCCTGACAGATTTGTACTTTCGTTTATCTATCTAAATAAAGATATTTCCGAGTACAAAACACCATCAAACACAGAAAATTTCCAAAGGAATCATAAATATTTGAGTGAATTGCGACTATTAAATCAAAGTACAAATGAAGTATTGAAAAAAATAAAATTTAATTATCCAACAAATTTGAATACATTGCCATATGTTCCCAGAAGATTGTTAGAGAGTATTTCAACATATAATCAAAAAGAAAAAGTTTTTAATACTACTCATACATTTTCTTATGAAGTCGGTGATAGCGATGTAAATGGCTTAGCTTTGAAAACAATTCAGTTTGAGGCTGGAGCTAGAGTTGAATATGAGTATTCGAAAAATTTAGTAACTTGGAAAACTAAAAGAATCCTTCCTTCTCAACAAATTGTTGGAGGAGATCAATGTGATTATGAGTTTGGGGGTTCAGTAATACCTGAACCTGTAGACTGGCTTGGGAATTGGTTTAGTACTTACGAGTACTGGCACAATACAAATCAATATTTAGAACCATCTATACCTGAATTGAATGGTTTGATTTATGGTGGTGTTCATGCTGATGGAGGATGGGTGTTTAATCCTCTAAATAGTACATCAAGCATTGTATGTCTGACAAACAGTCAGGTGTATGACCGTTATCCATACGATATGATAACACCTGATTTCGATGACTATTATGGCTGGTATGGCAGGTGGATGAATAAAATTGAAATGGATTCCCTGGGATTACAATTAAGAATTCCAGGACCCACTTCAGAAGATATTTGTATTGCCAGACAGGGCAGTGAGGATATTAATGATCTAAATGATTATTTATTGGGAGTCAGAGATAGCTATTCAATATTTGGCAGTAGTGGAAACTATACAGGCTTGCAATACATACTTGATAAGCAGCCTAATGTCGCTACAATCCTCTCTAGACCTTACTTTACGGAGGGTTGGTATTTGGGCAGTGCATCTTCAGATCGGTATTGGTTAGACTTGTTATGGAATAATCCTTCTGATATAGATCAAAGCGGTGCAATTATGCCTTTTTATAAAGATTATTTTGTTCTTAAGAATAAAGGAACAGCCTCAATATGCAAAGTGGGACATGATGATATTGAAATGTCTGGAACGATACCGGTTCATGTTGATTATCCTGTTACAAAACTAAAGATATATAATGATAGTGAAGATGATTTTAAAGCGTTTACTTACTTATATAGTGACAATAATGGAGACCAAGTAGAGTGTGTAGATTCTTCCAGCACAAAGACAAATTATGGTGTTGTAAGAGTTTATGAAGGAGAACCATCTCCCGGGAATAATTTGGGTTATGAAAAATTGTTTTATTACACGGCACAAAATGCTTTAGCAAATAATACATGTTACAAGTACAGCTGTGAAAGTTTTTCTAATCAAATGAATATAACTGCTGGTCATCCCGAGTGTAAGAGAAAATTGTTCGGACTGCAGATGAAACACCAGTTATTTGATGCTGAAGACAATTTGATTTCGGAAAATAAGAATTTCTTCTCTTCGCAATGGTCTGGAGGAACTAATGGACTCAATGGGCAAATTAGCTACTACTCAACAAATCTATATAAGGCAATATCTTTTAGTGAGAATAAATCATTTACTAATGAATACGTGTATGATAGTAAAAACAGATTGCTAAATACAATAACATATAATAGTATTGATCTTATTCGGAAAAGCACAGCAGTCACATATTTTACAGAATATAGTTTACCTACAACAACAATTTCTAAAACTATTGTGATGAATTCTGACGGATCTGTTAACAGTGAAAAAATTGAAGATTTTCAGGTTTTCATGTTTGATACAACTAAGTATTTGAAGCCAATGACCAAAACTTATAAATGGGTAGGTATAGGATTACCAACATCTGAAATCAATGAGGCATTTTATGTCGGATTTTTAGCACAGCCCCCTGCATATAGTGATCCAAATTGGATATTATCAAGTGAAAATTTGGTCTTTGATGCTAATGGAAGATCAACAGTATCTGCAAATGCTCTTGGAATAAAATCAAGCCAAAAACTTAATAGTAAGAACCAAATTATTTTTCAGGCAACTAATGCTTCAGACAAAGATTGTCAATATTATAGTTTTGAAGAATACTCAGATTTACCTCAATTAACCTCGAATTTCTTGATCAATAATCTGGATTACCATACAGGTAATAAATCTCTTAAAAGTACCGGCAGTGAAACGTTGTCTTTAGACATTAATTTACTGGAATTAGCATATATAAATGATCCAACAAGGAAAAAGTACTTGTTTTCAGCGTGGATAAAGAATGATTATTGCACTTCAAGTTCGGTAAATATTTATTTTCAATATTCTCAATCAGCTGGACAACAATTTGTAAAAATCCACAAAACAGAAACCAGCCTTAATTCAGCACAATATGGTAAATGGGTTAAAATTGAATCTATT
The DNA here is from genome assembly GCA_964419225.1 of uncultured Candidatus Cloacimonadota bacterium. GTDB lineage: Bacteria > Cloacimonadota > Cloacimonadia > Cloacimonadales > CAYQPF01 > CAYQPF01. The sequence goes on from CAYQPF010000036.1 coordinate 5,258, forward strand.
ATTGATTTATCTTCATTAGCTTCAATGTCAGGTAGGTTAAAAGCTACTATACAATTCAGCGGAAGTACAAATATTTATATAGATGATATTGTCTTTTGTCCTCTTGATGTTTCATATTTATATAGTACTTTTGATCCGTTGACTTATGAAAAAACTTCAGTTACAGACAGTTATGGAGTAACAAACTATAATGAGTTCTTTAGCTATAAAAGACTTGCAGTATCATACACTGATGAATTTAAAGGTTTATCTACTTCTTTAAGATATAATGCGTTTAAAGCAAACGGAGAAGTTGAACCAACAGCAGTTGCTTATGAACCTAATCACGAATTGAGTATTACCGCTCCAACAGGTTTGTATCTGAGTAGAAATAATCACGAGATGGGGGATTTATTCAATTATACAACAAGCTGCTGGATTATGAATGCAGGAATAATTTCAGAAAAATCTACATCTACGTCCAATTCAGGTTATTTTGAATCTAAAACTGCGTTAGACAAAAATTTTGCAGTTAGGGTTTCTGTTTCAAACACCACCCCGGTTCCCTTATATTATCGATTCAAATTGGGTACTCTGGAAATAACTCGTAACAATGGACATTTGTTGATTAATAACCAAACTACTAACAGTAATCAACAGATATTTAGTACGGTAAAAGAAACTAGGGTTTATGGAAATGAGGATTTCTTGATTATAGGATACGACAAATTCATTACTTTGATTCTTGATGGTAAAATTATATTTAGTAAAACAATTAATCAATTTGATTTACAAAATGGTCTTTACCGTTTTGAAAAAAGATCATCTGCTAATACAGGTTTGAGCTTTTCCAATTTGACAGTTTTTAACCAACCCCAAGTTGGTGTGAGTTATTTTGACTGTTTGTATAATCCTCTTCAAAATGAGCAAACTGCTTTAAATGGATTAATGGCAGTAGAATCTCTTTATGATAATTATGATCGTTCTTATTTGACTACAAAGCCTGTTTTATATTCCTATAGCTCTGAACAAACGGCTTTTGGTTTTAAAGCAAATTTGATCACAACAATGCCTACTGTAAGTAATAATGGGAAATTAATTGGGGATATTTCTACTTTCTATGCAGCATTACATAATATAGCTGATGATGACAAATATTACCAATATTCTTCTGTTGAATACAAAAATAATTCCTTAGGCGAAATAATAAAAGCTGGTAGTTCTGGAAAGAATTTGAGTATCTTGGGATCTGCAAATGCTTCTGTTTATCAAAAAAAATATTTGTCTGATGGCAGAACTGAAAATCTTTCAACATCACCTGACGGAGTCGTTTCATCAGCTATTTATGATTGTTGGGGCAGACAAATTGAATCTGTGTCTGATACAGAGGGGTTAAATGTAAAAACCCAGAACGTATTTAATAATTTTGGACAATTAATTGAAACCAGGCTTCCCAACTATTTTCAGCCACCAGCAGGTACTCAGGCTAATAACTGGAAAATACAGTTTAGTTACAATTATCTTAACCAGTTGATTTCAAAAACTACTCCAGATGAAGGAACAATCGTATATACTTATGATAAATTCGGCAGATTAACAAATGAAAAAGATAATGCAGGAAATGTTCATAATTACTCAAAGTATAGAAAATACGATAAGTACGGAAGAGTTTTCGAAGAGGGACTTACAACTTTATCAAATAATATTGATATCAAAAGAAAAGAATACTTGTTTGATGATTTTGGTTATAATCCTGATTTGAGAGGTAGATTAGCAGCGTCTATTAATTATGCTGAAACCTTTACATCCATTGGTCAAATTGAGAATAACACGGAGCATTATACTTACAATAAATACGGACAAATAACTTCTCGCAGTATAAAAAATACACAATTAAGTGAGCAAACGTATAAGTTTTCTTATAATTATAATACAGCGGGACAATTATGTGAAATTTTATATCCTGGATTAAAACTAAATAATTATAGTACACCCCAGATTATTGATCCGAATATTAGAGGAGATGCAGTAATCATAGGATCTAATTTGAAAAACCAATCTGGTACGACTATCCAATCAGATCAAAGTGTTGTGTTTAAGGCAGATAATTCCATCACTTTACAACCCTCCTTCGTGGCTAAGGAAGGTTCATATTTTGTGGCACAGATTGATCCTGAAGTTATAACTCCGGCGAAAAAAGTATGTTATAGCTATGATAGGTTCGGTAATATGACCGGTGTTGGTAATGAGACAGATCCTAATTTATATGCTGCTTATGGATATAATACCCTGGGACAATTAGCTGAAAAAAGTCAAAATAATGGAGGACAAACGGTTTACTCTTATAATAGGGATAATCAGTTAGCTTCAATTAATCATAGCAAGTTTAACGAAAATCTTTCTTACAATACTTATACAGGAATGATTACCGGTACTAATATGACAGTAACAGATATTAATAATGCTAATCAAACCTTTATTGAGAATTATACATATGACAATATAGGACGACTTTTAGGCGTTCAATCAGATAAGTCTAATCATCAAGTTGGGAATATTCTTTATGATGCTAATGGCAATATTAGATCTATTGTTGAAAATGGTAATACTGTGAAGCAAATGACTTATTATCAAGGGACAAATAAATTGAAGTCAAAAACACAGGATGCTTCAAATATTAATTACAATGAAAATGGGGCATTGATCTCAAAAGCAACAACAGGGCAACATCAAATACTCAATATTCAATACGACAGGTTCACAAACATGGCTTTAAATATTTGTGAAACGCCTTCAAAAACAGAATTTGAATACAATGCTTCAAATAAACGAATTGTGAAAAGATTCATAAATAATGTAAATGACGAAGTAACTAGTGAGAAAATTTATCTGTGGGGTGCTGATTCCTGTCCCTTAATAGAAACGACTAAAGATGGACAGATTACTTATAATATACTTGGTCGTGGACAAGAAATAATAGCTGTATTAAACGGAGATAACACATATTTCCCCTTGACAGACCATCTTGGTTCTACCAGAGTTGTTTTGAATCAGAATGGTGCTGTAGTTGGTTCTTTTGATTATAATGTCTGGGGAAAATTATTAAGCGGGGTAGTTACTGAACAAATGAATTATCTTTATACAGGACAGGAATTAGATACTGAGACCGGATTATTCAATTATAAAGCTCGTATGTATGATCCGGATTTGAACAGGTTCTTAAGCACTGATCCTTTAGGGCAGTATGTGAATCCATACTCTTATTGCGGGAGTAATCCAGTGAACTTCACAGACCCCAGCGGGATGGCTTCTACTTATACTCCGATTGTAGAAGAGAATAAAAGAAAGGCAGTAGATAGAGCAAGAGTCGATCAAATGTGCCGGGATTTTGCAAATCCACCACTTGATTACAGACAAATATATGCTCCAATGTTTGTTTATACTGACGATGATATCATAGCCTATGCAATGTGGGGTTGGGTGAGAGAATATACTTGGACGTTAGCAGAACGTGAAGCAGCAAGAAAAGCAGAAGAGCAAAAAAAGAAGATGAAAGAAGTGGCACAGAGTCTTGGTGTAAGTCCTGATGAATTGGAAAGTTATCTTAGAAACGCAAATACATGCATTGCCTGGGAAAAGAAATGTGCTATAAGTAATATGCTCGCAATAGCAGAGGCGTATATCGCCCAACTTGAAGAAAATGAAGAAAATGGTTTTGTCCTTGATGATAATGGAAATCCGATACAGTTGTGTATGAATGGAAATGAGTGGATTGGATTGTTACAAAACCAGCTAAGTCTAAATGTTACAACAGGTGTGACGATGGCTGTATTGTTAATAAACCCATCAATGGTTAATAGAGTGTCAGTAAGTGGAATGTATTGTGGCGCTGGTATTGAACTATCAACATCCGGTTATAAGGTTGATTTTGACTCTTTTACAGCTATATCACTTAGTACTAGTTTAACTCTCAAACAAGGAATCAATTGTGACGATAATTTTGGACTGCGTATTGGATCTAAAAGAATGGGTATGGGATTAACCTTATATCCATCTAAAGATGGCACTCTTTATGAAAAATACCTTAAAAACTGTGATATTGAAATTGGTGCAGGTGTTGGTCTTTCTTTACCTTGGTTTGGATTTGTAGGACGTTCGTCGATTTATCAATATGGAAATTAAAAAAGGAGTATTGATTTGTTTTTTGTAAAAACACATCGAATTGTTGAAATTAAATCAACCAGTAAAGCTAGGGTAAAGACTTATCTAATAAACACACTTAAAAAAAGACTAAGTTGTAAAATTTTGCAGAGCAATGAAGAATTATCATTCGTTGACAATTCTTCATATTTTTTTAGAGGATCGAAATCTTCTATAGTAAGTGGAAAAGTAATTTTTTCTCCATTAAATAATAGGATAAAGATGGATATATTCTTTTACAATTATACTACAACAATTGTTATCCTAACTATGGTATTTCTTTTGTGTACTATTCCATATTTTATGTTAACAAATAACTCATCATCTGGATCAGTAATCGTCCCTTTCAAATGGAATTGGGAAAATCTTAAACCACTTGTTATAGTCATAAGTATCTTTGGAGGATTTTATTTGTTTAATTACATAAGTATGAAAGAAGAAGTTGATGAAATAATAAAAAATATTTTACTAATTGACGATAGTAGGGAAGATATTATAAAATGTTGCGACTAAATTTCAGAATTCCGATTTTTCTATATTTATATCGCCAATTATTAATGATATGTATTTAAAGGAAATGAATATAATAGGAGAATAAAATTAATAAAGAAGTAAATAATTATGACTCATTACACAAAACTCCACAAGTTTTGGAAACAGGTTTCATTAATAATGAAATACCTGAAGTATATAAATTCAGTATCGATGCCAGAATTGGTGCCTTGCTTATTGATTGCTTAACATTAGGATTGATTGGATTTCTTTTAAGCACTTTTTTGAGTGGTGTTTTTACATATATGGGCAGGTATGGAACTCTGGTTGGATTTGTAATAACAATGCTTTATTTTGGGATTCAGAACAGTTATTTATGTAAGGGTCAGACAATTGGGAAAAGAGTATGCAAAATTAAAGTGGTTGCCCAAAATGGAAACTTTCTTTCTTTAGAAAAGTCATTAGTCAGAACATTGATTTTGACATCTTCATTTTTTTTTCTGAATCTTATTCCTATAACTCTATGGATTATGTATACAGTTTTTCAATTTATTAATACAATGGTCGATATTGGGATAGTGTACTTTTTCCTTTTTAATCATAAGACCAGACAGTCTTTACATGATTTAATTTGCAAAACATATGTAGTGTCGAAAGAATCAGAACTTGAGATTGTAAATCTCAGAATCAGTGATAAACACTATTACATATTCGGAACAATACTAATTCTTGTTTTAGCTTTTATTACATTTGGGCAGTTTAAAATGCACCAAAAATCATTTAGCCCTTACCATAAAGTGAATAAAGATTTAATAAGAATAGACAAAGTTTATTCGGGCAGCTTAAAAGTAGTTGGCAAACTAAATTCTCCGACAGTATTTCCACCAGAAGAAGTAAAAATAACTTTAAGTATATATGGGAAACCAAGCTTTAATGAACTTGATTATCAGCGAATAGCATTACAGGCAGTACAATATACATTCAAGGATTTTCCTGATTGCAAAAGTGCTGAGAAAGTTTCTGTTACAATAAATAGTGGATTCGATATAGGTATTTGGAGTCTTAGCTCATTTTATCCCATAACCAAGACTGTACCTGAATGGGAAGAAGAGTTGAAAAAACAAGAAAAAATCTCCCAATGAAATTTTGCTTGAGATTCCCAAGTTATTAGGTACTCAACTTTTCCATAAATACAGAGCGATAAAACCATGAGGTGCTAAATGAGAATAATTATAATTGTTTTGCTATTGTTAATATATGCGAATTGTTTTGGACAGTTTGCCTGGGAAGAGCCTGTTTCTTTGTTTTCACAGACAAATTATACTGTCGGAAATTTAGTGCGGACTGGAAACAGTGTATTCTTTCCTTTTATGACAACCGGGGCTAACGGAGAATATGATATATACTTACATAAAGTGAACAGTTCAGGAAATCTTGTCTGGCCCAATGGCTTAGTCGCTGACAATAAACCGGGGAATCAATGTGAAGCTTCACTTATCTCGACAACAGACGGCTACTTGATTTTGGTTTGGAAAGATACTTCACAGGATCTTGCTGGAGATATTTACATACAGAAGTTTGATGAAGAAGGACAACCTTTGTGGACCGAAGGAGGAATACCTCTGTGTAATACAACTGCCGGACAAAGTGATCCCCGAATAGTGTCTGACAATACAGGCGGAGCATATATAGTATGGCAGGACGAAAGAGACAATGGTGAAGATATATATGGAGCACATTTGAATAATACTGGGGAGAATCTTTGGGATGTCAATGGTATATTGATTTCAACGTGCAATTTTAATCAGGTTAAAAGCTTAGTTTGTCTTTCTGATAATTCACTTGTTTTGGGAATTCATGGTGCAGAGAACAGTGAATATTCTGTTCAGACAGTAAATGAACTACGAAAAATCACTACTGAAACAGTTCAAACTGTATGTCAAATAGCTGATAGTACAGGAGCTTTCATTATAAATGAGATATGCTTACTTAGTTCCGAAAATTTAGCAGTATCATTTAAAACTGAGAATTCAAACAACAGTCTTAATTCGAGCAAAATTATCTGCTTTACTCCTGCATTAGATAGTTTGTGGTCTTCAAATATAACTGGAACAGATTTATCTATGTTTGCCCAGGAGAATAATGAGTTGATAGTGCAGTATAAAGTCTGGAGTTATTACCCTACTTGGAATGCACAGAAATACAGCAGCAGTGGAACTATTTGTTGGGATAGTTATGGAGCAGTTCTACAGGGTTTTAATCCTGAATATGATGGTTGGATTAATTGGCAGGGATGTTTAGTTACTAAAATAAATGGAGATTATCAAATAAGTTATTCTCAAGTTTCTGTATTAGGTTTATCTCCCTGTACGACGAAATTGAGAACAATAAAAGTTACGGAACAAGGCATAGTTGTCGGGAGTTTTTTAAATACTTCAGAGTTTGGGAATCCCAAATCAGTTATTGTTTTAAATGAGAAAGTATTTGCCTTATATATAGATGAAAGAGCACCGCACAATTCCTGGCTGACAAGTTATAATGTGAATTTTCTACAGCAAATAAATCAAATTAATTTAAGCAATACAAATGAGATCAACAACATTGAAGATTATTATTTTGTCCCAGGCTCACCGGGATGTGAGGTTTTTTATGAAGATCGGGCAAATTCAGCCAACCGACATTCAAATAAGTATTATTTGCAGAAGCTTTCATCAACCGGTAATATGACATATCCATCACCCGGATATCTCCTTTATTCAGACACAGGATATAAGCATAATACGTATGAATTTCATAAAACACCAGATAACTATTATTCTTTCAGTAATTACTCCCTTTACGATTATCCCTATTCTTATCAAATGTTTGAATATAAGAATTGGTTATTTAATCAGGAGTTGGTTCAAACAGATTCCCTTAGTTTGTCAGACATGCCCGATAGTAGTTACTTTGGTAATTTTACGATGATCAGGGGACGTGATTATTCTTGGCTAAGTTATAGACTCGGAAATAGTACATATCTAAATCGGACTGATGCGTCTCAATTTCTTTGGACAATTAACACAAGAATATTGTTTTCTTATGGAACCTTACTAAATCTGAGTGACGGGTATTATATTGGAGAAAGGAATTTAGACACACGTTATTTATTCATAAACAGATTCAATGAGTTAGGGAATCCTATTGCTGAATGGCCTCAGGCAGGAATAGTTTTAGATTCCCTGTCCGCTAATACAGATTCCAATATCAGAACATTAACTGTACCCTTAGATCAGGGATATTTTGTATTATGGCAAACAACTACTAATTCTGTGAATTCAATAAAAGCAAAGTGCATAGACAAAGCAACCGGAATTGAGTTATGGAGTAATGCAGATTTTCTTTCAGGGAGTATTTCTGATATCAAAATCACAGAAATTGACTCTGTTAGCTTTCTGCTATCTTACATTAAGGATGAAGGGGGGGGGGAGAATTTGGTCGCCTCGAAGTATTTATGGAACGGTTCCAGTATAGAAGTAGATCCGGACTATTCAGAGATGAATGTCATATCTGCAACAGAAATTGGTGAATATTGTTTAATGCAGAGTGGTTCCAGATTCATTTATGCCTGGCAGCAATATCAAAATAGATACGAAAAAGTATTTTTAAAAGCTATAACGACTCTGGATGAAACTTTACCCTACCCGGATGGATTGAATTTATCTAATCTTGATGGAGATCAGCATTCGGTAAAGTTTACGAAAGATTCCAGAGGTTTTATTTATATCAGTTGGCTAAGGAGTCTCCCGGAAGTCAATAAAAACCAATTATTAGCAATGCGGCTTAATCCAATAGATTTTGTGGCAAATAGCAATAATGAAGTACCTGTTACAAATTTCACACTGAGCCAGAATTATCCCAATCCCTTTAACCCTGAAACCACAATTTCCTTTAGTATTCCTATTGATGGCAAAGTTGAATTGGCAATCTACAACATCAAAGGGCAGAAAGTAAAAACACTGATAAACGAAAACAAGTTACAAGGTCGTCACACTGTGGTCTGGAATGGAAGAAATGAAACTGGTAAAATGGCCGCATCAGGCATATATTTTTATAAATTAACCTCAGTTGGAAGGACGCAAGTGAAGAAAATGTTGCTTATGAAGTGACGAGTAACGTGTGATGTGTGACGATGTAAACAGTGACGAGTAATATAAACGGGTGCAAGATATTGCACCTTTTTAATGAAACAGATCGAGGATCACCGAAGTCTCATCGGTTCAAAAGGCAGACTATTTTGAATCATATTACCAATTCTGTCTTTAAGGATGACGCACATAACAGAATTTCCTTGACTCCTAAAATCTCTTTACTGTTTTAGGTTAAAGTTGTATTAATATAATACTGACTTGTTCTCAGTTTTACTAATGTCTGGTACAGGAGATGGTATGATTAGAAGATTTAGAAAAGATTGGTTAAACCTGACTTGTGCAGTAGATGACAGATGGATAAGCTCAAGATTTTGTGGAATAGTGACTTACAGATTTGCAATGTCATATTCTTTAATATTTCGAGCAAATCTCGAAAGTCAGCTAAACGCAAAAGATTCGCTTAGACACTGTGCAGCTACTGCATAAGTTAGGTTAAAAAAATGTCTGTAATTCAGTATATAAACAAGCTGATTAATAATGCTATAGAGCAGGATGTCAGTGATATTCACCTGGAACCTTTCGAGAAAAAGTACAGAATCAGATACCGGATCGACGGAGAATTACGTATTGTCTCAGAACTACCTGTTGCTCAAAAAGATGAACTGATTTCCCGTATCAAAATCATGTCTAATCTGGATATATCCGAAAAAAGAAAACCGCAGGATGGTAAAATTGTCTATGAATACAAAGACTATCAGGTGGATATCCGGGTTTCTTTTTTACCTACCAATTATGGTCAGAAGACCGTCTTGAGAATATTAGATAAACACCGTCAGAAATTCACTCTGGAATCTTTAGGTTTTTCCCCTGAGATGCTGGAGATAATTCATAAAACCATGAAACTGCCCCACGGTATGATTCTGGTCACAGGCCCTACCGGAAGCGGGAAAACATCTACTCTCTATTCCGTCCTTAGTGAACTGAACAAAGCTCAAACCAATATTACAACCATTGAAGATCCAATTGAATACCACATCGAAGGGGTAAATCAAACACAGGTTAAAGAAGATATCGGGTATAGTTTTGCCAATGCACTGAGAGCGATTCTGCGGCAGGATCCCGATGTGATCATGGTCGGAGAGATCAGAGACTATGAAACTTCCGAAATAGCTATCCGTTCTTCCCTGACAGGTCATTTGGTTTTATCAACTTTGCATACAAATGATATCATTTCTACAATTACCCGTCTTTTAGATATGGGAGTGGAGAAATTCCTTTTGGGAAGCTCTTTAAGAGTTATCGTTGCCCAAAGATTAATAAAAAAGATATGTACCCATTGCCGGGTAGAATATATCCCGTCTGAAACCCTTTTAAAAGAACTGGATTTAAGTTCTGAAAAGATATACTATCAGGGCAAAGGATGCCCGGAATGTAATCAGTCAGGCTACAAAGGCAGAACTGCCATTGCCGAAATACTCTACATCACTGAAGAAGTTGCTGATATCATCTCACATGGAGACTATAAAAAAGAGTTGAAAAACAGAATAACAAGTTTGAAACATTCAGCTCTGGAAAAAGTCTATGAGGGAGTTACTACTTTGGATGAGATTTATAAGAAAGTGCTAATTTAAAAGGATTGAGTGTTGAGGATTTAGGATTAAGGAGAATGGAGAAAGGATTAAGTTGGCAGGATTAAGGATTGAGGAATGAGTGGAGGAAAAGGATATTTTTCTCTTTCCTGCTGGCACCTGACACCTGGCACCTTTCTTTAATCTGTGACATCCTTTAATCCGTGATTCAGAAGGATTCAAGAGCCGCTTCCTTCTCTTCGCAAGAGAAGGATCAGAGGATGAGTTGAAAAGGTATTAGTGTGGGAAAGGAAAATCCACTTTTCGAGAATATTTAGCATAGATATTCAGGATTGAGCAGAAGGAATTCCAGCTTGTAGGGAACGGTTCGAAACCGTTCAGCAGAACATAGTCCTTTCACCTCCTTCCCTTCGCAAGGGAAGGATCAGAGGATGAGTTGGGTGGAAGTCACTAAATCCCCAATCCTCAATCCTTAATCCTTTCTCCTAACTCCTTAATCCTATGTGCTGAATCCTTTCTATTCTCATGGGAAGGATCAGAGGATGAGTTGGAATGCTGAGTTGAAATAAGTTGTAAGTGAGGAAAAGAATGAAAGGAATTTTTTTAAGAAGAATAACAGTCAGCAAAAAAAGAATATTATTGTTTTCAATTATGGTATTCATTTTAAGTATAAATGTGTCTCAACTTTTTAGTATAAAGATAACGAACCCTGGAGACTTAAAGAAAATCCTCAAGACAAATCCTGATCCGGTAAAAATTGTACCTCTGACAGACAGTCTGAAGGGCAGTAAATCTGATGTATCGAATGAAGATCAGGATACCGAAAAGAAAGTAGTTAATCCTGATTCTCTGTATCTAAGAATAGACAGGAAAAAACTATCCCCCAGTTTTTTTACCAAACTCGATAATCTGAATGTAAAAGATATCGAAATCAAAGACTTGCTCAGGGGAATATCTCAACAGAATAAAGTCAATATTATCATTGATAATGAAGTAACTCAATTAGTAACTCTGTCCCTGACAGATATCAATGTTCTGGATTTGATCCTGTATTTATGTGAATCCTATAAATTGGCAATCACACAAAGAGAAACAATGCTCAGGATCTATCCCAGACCTGTGGATATTGATCTGAGTTCATTGAAGGTGTCGTATAAGAAAAATCTGCTGTCTTTGGATTTGAGTAATGCAGACCTGGCTCAGGTTGTAAAAGCAGTAGCCACAAAAACAGGTAAGAATATTCTCATTAAATCAGGAGTAAGCGGAAGAATTACCGGGATGCTAAATGCAGTACCCTGGGAAACAGGTTTTCGATCTTTACTCACGACAAACGGATTTAGTCTTTCATCCCGAAATGGAGTGTATAATGTCAGCCGAAGGGGCGATACCGGAGCCAATGACAGTCGTGCATCAGATGATAATTGTCAGGTAAATGTCAATAATGGCAAGATAAATCTGGAAATCAGAGATATTAATATTGTGGATGTAATCCGGGAGTTAACAGATCAAACGGGAATCAGTATCATTGTTTACGGGTATCCTGAGACCAAAGTTAGTATTAAATGTTCCAATCTTACTTTGGATGAAGTATTGAGTTATATTTTAAAAGGAACTAATTTTACATATCGTAAAGATGAGAATATCTATGTTATTGGTGATAAGAAAGTCAGCGGTCTCCTCACCACAAAACTTTTCAAGCTGAATCATATCAAAGTTGACGGAATACTCGAACTTATGCCTGAATCCATCAAGAAGAATTCCACACTTCAGATTATTAAAGAACAAAACGGACTTGTAGCTATCACAACCAATGATATTTTAAATGAACTGGAAGACTTCCTCAAACAGATCGATTCTCCCACACCTCAAATCCTGATCGAAGCTTTGGTCGTTGATTTCAATATAACCGACACAAAAGAACTGGGCGTAAAAATGGCTTCTCAGAAAGACACTCCTGATTCTGTAGCTTGGAATAATTATTCCATGCTGGACATGGGTTTTAATCAACAGGGCAAATTCTATACACAACAAAACGGAATATCCCTGAATAAAGGACTAAATCAGATCTCAGATATGGTAGGCTGGAAGAACATCGGGAAACTGCCTGACAACTTCTATCTGCAAATTCAGGCTCTTGCTTCTCAAGGCAAAGCTGATATAAAATCCAGACCACAAATTTCAACCCTGAACGGGCATCCCGCCAGCATTAGTATTGGTACAACTCAATATTATATCCTGAAATCAACAACACCTGTCAGATCAGAGAATGATGTCATTACACAGGAAACAGAAAGATTTGAAAAAATAGATGCAAACGTTAAACTATCTATCACCCCCTGGGTGAGTGCCTCAGGAGAAATTACAGCCGAGATTAAACCTGAGTTTTTAACCCCGGTTGGAAGCTTCAATTCCAAAACACCACCGACCATTAACAGCCGTGTGCTTGATGCAACCGTCAGACTTAAAGACGGTGAGACGATTATATTGGGTGGACTTATTGAAGAAAGAGAGTCCAACGATATCAGCAAAATACCATTTTTAGGTGATTTACCCTTCATCGGCAAAATCTTTACTTCCTCCCGAAAATCCAAGACTAAATCTGAGTTGATGATCTATATAACACCATATGTTTTCTATGGTGATGAAAGAGATACCAATAAATGGGAACTTCTCAAGAGTAAATACAAAACTACTAAATAGGATTTGAGGATAAATTGGCTGACAATAATATTGTTTTTCTTAATGATCAGAAAATAAGATATCTGCATGTTTCTTTAAAGAAGGACAGATTATCCATTGATCAGGTCGATTCCCTTGTAATCAATAACAGGGATCTCGAAGACAGCTTAAGCCAATTAAGCACCAAATACAAGCTTCAAAAGAATCAGGTGTGTTTGTGCCTGACTCCGGACCATTTTGTCCATTATCTGATTCACCTCGAAAGCTCCGAAAAAGAAGCTGTTACAGATTCTTATGTAAAACAATTGTTGTTGAATTCCACCCATTATATTCTGGATAATTATCTGATTCATTACGAAACAACAACTTCCCACAACGGGATCAGAGTTTTAATTTCTCTTCTCACAAAAGAATATTATGATTTTTTTGATAATGTTATTAGTAATACTAAATTGCTTGTTTCTTCACTTAATGACGGGATCTATGGGCTGGACAGAATCTTTCCTCTGGTTTTTGAAAATACACCGCACCATCTGATCATAATCAGTATTTTTACTCATAAAGTCATTTTCTCCTGGTATGTACAAGCTGAATTGACTGCCATTAAAGACATTAACACAGATGAATTTGATACTGATCAGGATGAATTCACACATTTTTTAAAAGATCAACTGCAGGAGTTTGAAAAACAGAATAATATTAATTTTACTACTACTCTCTTAATTCTCAATCATACTGATAAAGAAGAGGAATTCTATCAAAAGATCTTCTCAAATTACGAAATCACTAATGTTAGAAACCCATATTTAACAGATAATAAAATCTCCTCAGATTATCTAATCCCTTTAAGTTTAGGTTTAGCTCCTATGGTTAACCCGGGATTTTTGAGTGAGTCTCATCTTAATAAAAGCAGGTATTTCCGGCAGAAGAGCCTGATGCAAAAATGGGCTGTCAGTGTTTTCAGCATTGTATTTGTTTTCTATATTTTAATGCAGGGAATGGGACTTTTTCTTGCCCGGGAACTGAGTATTATGGATAAAGACTATCAGACAGGGAAAAAGATCCTGGAACAAAAAAACAAAACCAGAACCCTCAATACTCAGGAATTGGCAGATGAGAAAGAAATCCGTAAAATGTATTATAGTAAAATATACTTTTCGAAGTATCTGCAGGAAATAGGGCAAAAGGCACCGGGTGTTCGCTTGGACAATCTGGAGATAAACAATGAGAAAAGCTTTGAATTGATTATTAAAGGGAAATCAGATAACTTAAATATGATCAACCAATATTTAGCTGAATTGACCCAGGGAAAAGTATTTGAAAAAGTTGATTTGGTCTATACACAGGTCAGCACTTATGGTGAAACAAAAACACAGGAATTCGAGATAAAATGTCAGGGCTTGAAGTAATCAACTACCAAAAGAAAAGAAAGAGGGATTTACTCTCTTTTGCGGGATTAATCCTGTTGTTAGTAATCTTTGGATTATCTACACTGATCCCGACGCTAAAATCCAATTTGGATAAAGTAAGACAATGGAAGGAATACAGAGAAACTATCAGCTCTGCTAAATCTGTCAGTTCCGAATCAGATATTAGAAAGAATAACAGTTTTGTCAAAGAAACCTCCTTTAGTTTGTTTCCCAAAATTGAAAAACTCTGCAAGCAGAACGGAGTGGAACTGCAGGGAATTCGTCCTCCGACAAATGAACAGGATAAAACATACCAGTTAGTAATATCAGGTCGCTACAATCAAATAGGGTTTTTCATCAATGCTTTAGAAAAGGAAATTCCCTCCTTAGCCTGTAAAAAAGTAGTGATAAATAAAGATGAACCAGTATTAAAAGCAGAGATTAACTTCTATGTGTATCAGTGAGAGTATAAGTCATGTTTGAAACGAATCCCAAAGCCAAAAAAGTACTATTAACAGCAATTATTGTCATAGCTTTAGTAGTGTGGGGTAATTTCTTCAGAAGTCTGATTACAGAAATTAGCAATAATTCAGATGATAATTCGTCGGTTTCAGAAAACACATCCAATGCTAAAGCTGATAATTTTAACAATTCGTACTTCAAGGGAGATTTTGCAGATCCGTTCATGGGTCGAACTATTACAATTACTCCGGTCAGGATTGTTCCAAAACCTGTCAAAAAGGACAGTGTGGTTAAAAAAATAGTCGTTGTACCGGTATTCAGACCTCTTCCTTATAGTATGAGAGGTGTTATTGGCAATCTGGCAGTTCTGGAAAAAGATGGTAAGACCGTGTTTGTGAAAGAAGGAGTACAACTCCCGGATTGCACCATTGAAAAGATCTACCCGGACAGTGTTCTAATTTCGTTTTCCAGTTTTCATCAAACCCTGAAATTAAGCAAAAAGAAATAAGGAAATAAATATGTCAGACAAGAATTTTATGAAGAATCAAAGTGGTTTTACCCTGATCGAGTTAATGATAGTTATTGTGATCATCGGTATTTTAGCGACAATTGCAGTTCCTAAATATATGAGTGTGACCAAAAAAGCCAAGGAAACCGAAGCCAAAATGATGCTGAATCAGGTATATTCCCTGGAGAAATCGTACAATTATGAGAATGATACTTTTTCCTCAGATTTTGAAGCAATCAGTTTTGACCCGGAAAAGTCAGTTAATGAAGGCGGGAAAGCCAGGTTTGTCATCAAAATTGAAAGAGCAGATGCCAATGGCTTTGTTGCTACAGCAACCTCTTTGATAGACTTTGATAAAGACGGCACCTTCAGCGTCTGGGAAGTAAAAGAAGACGGAAAGATTATTCACCGTGTTTCAGACTAGGATCTAATGGAGGTCAAATGGCCACATTTGACATATCTTACTTGTTGATTTGTAATTCTCCTCATGGGATGACACAGCCGTGTCATAATAATTAAGAGTAGGGAATGGTTCGTAACCATTCCGAAAGTGCAAAGTCCTTTCGCTTCCTTCCCTTCGCAAGGGAAGGATCAGAGGATGAGTTGGTGGAGAAGCAAGAAAAACTAAGGATCGAGGGAAGATAATGATTGCATTAGCCCATGTATCAAGCACCGCTTCTCTATTTGTCCGTAGGACAAAAGAATTTAGCCTGTCAGTTTCAACTGCAGGTATGAATGACCTCCAATCCTTGTCCGTTAGGACAGAATATTATTATCCGAGGATTGAGGAGAAATAAGTTAAGAGTTAAGAGATAAGAGCTTTTAATCAGGCATTGCATACCTGTTTAGTATAGATGAAACTCTTTGATTCATGAATTGACACCAATTCGTGCGGGAGTTCCATATAAGAGTTTTCTGCCGTGTAACTCTGTGAATTCCTCTGTGTAACACTGTGAAACTAAAAAAGCGGGAGTTTCATTGGAGATAATTGCCGAGTGATTTGTGATAGCTGGTTATGTAAGAGTTAGGCAAGGATGAGTTGAAAAAGATTTTAAGAAAAAATAAAGGTAAGAGAATATGAAATTGTCAGATTTAAATAAATATTTGCTCAAATCTCAAAAAGGTTCGGCACTCCTGACAGTAATAATCTTACTTGCTTTATTATTCATTTTCTTCCAATTCTTCTTATTATATGGCATTTTTAAAAACAAAGCTCTTATCGAAGCAAAAAACGAAAGGCAATGTCTTTACAATGCCGAATCTGCAATCAATCTAATCAGTAAAAAAGCTATAGACTCAGGCAGATACCCTGATAGTATGTCTGTTGTCGAATTACCCTGGGGCGATAAAGCAAAAGTCAGGTTTAAATTATTCGGCAGCCTGTGGGATGTGACCGCAGAATCAGATAAGGTCGGAAAAGGTGTTTCTTTTAATGGATTATATGGTCAGCAATTCCCAAGGGAATACAACTTTTGTGTCTATAACGCTAATACCCTGACACCTCTGTTTATTACCGGGAATACTACTATCACCGGACCGATCATGACTAACACCAAAGGACTCGAATTCAGGAATCTGAGCGGGAATAAGTTTACCGGGCAAGTTACCGGGAAAATCGAATCTAAGGAAAACATTGAACTACCCAAATTCAATCTTGATCTTGTTAAAAAGTCCTTAGAATTATACAATACCTACTTATCAATTCCTCCTTTGCCCTTTGCCTACTATCAGACAGGAAAACCTTTGAATCGCAGTTATAAGAGTTTCAGTTCGAGAGAAAGTGCCGAACTTAGTGCCAAACAAAACAATATCACTTTCCCCATAACTTTTGTTTCTCAACAGAATTTAATTATAGGCAAGGGTTATAAATTACCAGAGAAATCCATATTTATTGCCAAAGATACTCTCAGAATTAAGGATAATGTTACAGGGCAAAACTGCGTTTTCTCTGCAGATTACATTGAAATCTCTGATAGTGTTGAATGCAGCGGTCAGTTTTTTGCGAAGAAGGGCCTTTTCGTTTCCGGCAAACCAACCCTGTCTGCACCGACTCTGCTCTTTCTGAAGGGATATGAGGAAACCCGTGCCAGAAAAGGATTCATCACAATTAGAGGCTCTGCCCAAATATTTGGTTCTGTCGTTAATTCCACCTGGGAAACTTTATATCGCGAAGACCTGACCAGAGTTATCATCGATAAGAACATCATCATTAAAGGATTTGTCTATAGTGCTAATTACCTTGATTGTACTGGGAATATACAAGGTACAGTTATGACTAAATATTTCTGGTTCTATGATAACCCATCAGACTATATTAATTGGCTTAGAGGTGGTAAATACTCTCCTTTAATTAAAATGGATGAATTTAAGACCTCGTTTCTTTTTGAAAACACTTATTCTTATCAAAAAATTAGCACTCTCCAGGTGAGAAAATATCATGTTAAAAAATAATACAGGGTCGAGTCTGGTAGAAAGCTTAATTGCACTTGCTCTGTTCACGATTGTCGTGACAATGGTCTTCATGAAAACAATGGTGGCAATGAGTCAGAACAGTCCCGAAAATCGCTTTAAAGCTATGACAATAGCTCAAAGGTCTATGGAAAAAGCGATATTTGAGAAAAACTATGCCAATACCTCTCATGTTTTCGAGGAGAAATGGAGAGTACAACAGGATTCCATAAAAACAGAAGATGCTTCATATCTTAGAATTCAGGTTTATTTTATGCATAACACAAAACCAATGCTTACTTATTTTTATCTGCCGGAACATGGGAAATAAAGGTTTTACCCTCATCGATCTGATCGTTTCATTGCTGATTATGGCCTTGATCGTTACATTTGCGTTTTTGCTCATCAGCAAAGTAAATACCGGATCAGATAAATATGCCAAGAAATCCCTGGTATATGAAGAAGCCGTTAATCTGAATAATATTCTGAACAGAGATTTACTCCAAACAAAGAATGTCAGACAATTGAGTAAAACAGAATTAACCTTGAATTTAAGAAACAGTAAACTCATAGATTATAAATATGCCAAAGGTATTTTAACGAGAAACAACATAGTTATCAATACCAGAATTGATTTAACAGAATTCAATTTTACAGGTACTACCAACACCGGGAGAAAGCTTCCCTCAGATTCGCTTATGTTCACATACAAAAACGAAACCGAGTACATAGGATATTTAGAATATAATGCAGTTTTAGCAGGCAAAAAACCTTTGACTTTCTGCAATGGAATAACCCTCAGACCTTAGGAAAACAGACATGAAACAGGACAGACTATGAAAGAAAAATATATTTTACTCAAAAAAGAAAAAGCAGTTGAGAAAAAAAAATTTAAACTCAGGAAATTTAATTTCTTCAAAGCTGACAAACTTACTGAAGCACAATTAATCAATTTCACCAAGAATTTGTCAACTCTGGTAAAAGCTAAAATCCCTTTGACAAAAGCATTAGAGACATTGAAATCCCAATCCGATAAACAAATCATGACTGACATTGTTTCCGGGATTCAGGATAATGTAGAAAGAGGATTGAGTCTGGCTGAAAGTCTGCAGAAATATCCCCTGACATTTAACGGGATGTATGTCAATATGGTCAGACTGGGTGAACATTCCGGGCAATTATCCCTAATGTTGCAAAAGATTACGCAATATCTGGAGAAGCAATACAGTCTGAAGAAAAAGATCTTACTGGCAATGCTATATCCTTCGGTGATTGTGGGTGTCGCTGTGTTGTTAATGGGTTTTATTGTATTGTTAATCATGCCTACTTTCAATGAAATCTTTGCTGACTATCAGAGTCAACTGCCTGTATCAACTCAAATGATTATCACCTTTTCTCAGGTTGTAAAAAAGTATTTCCTTATGGCTTTAATTGTGATGCTTATTATAGTATTCATTCTGGGTAAATCAAAATTTTATCCTAAAATCCTTAACTACATCAGAACAGTAGTTTTTCCCAGACTACCGCTTATCGGGCCAATTTTAGCTATGAGTTTTCTTTCTTTATTCTCACGGACATTGGGAGTGTTATTAGAAAACGGGCATTCTATCACAGATTCTCTGGAAATTATTTCCCGAATATTTGCGAATCCGGAAGTAAAGAAAAAGATAATAGAAATTAACCGGGAAATAAGTTCGGGTAAATCCATAACAAATGCTTTGGAGAATAGTCATATTTTCCCTAAAATATATTTACAAATGATTGGTGTGGGTGAAGAATCCTCCGACCTGGATCAAATACTAATACATCTTGCAGATTATTACGAAGAAGAAATTGATACAAAAATTGAAATACTCTCATCTGTAATAGAGCCTTTGCTGATTCTCATTGTAGGAATCGTCGTAGGAGGACTGCTGATTACAATGTATCTGCCCTTATTCGATATGGTGAATATCATGGGAGGGTAGAAGAGTGGAGTTCGTAGGATTGAGTGTTAAGGATGAAGTAAAAGGGATTGAGAATTAGAGAGTGGAGATAGAAGAGAAAGGATTTAGGAATATTGTGGCAAGAAGAACAGATTGAAATTGTTATTCTCCATCCTTAATCCTAAATCCTTTCCCCACTGCCCCCTGCCTACTGCACACTGCCGACTCTCTCCTAAATACTTCCCTGCGGGTTTGTACAAATTCACGATGTCCCTTTTGTCCATATAGTCCATCAAGTCCATTAAAATGCACTTATTTTCAAAATATCCTACAAATCTTAATCTTTTTCCCGTTCACAAGGATGAAATTCACATTTCCATATCTATCTTTATGTAAAGTGGACTGTGGGCAGTATGCAGTTGGCAGGATTGAGGATTGAAAGGGCGGGTGCAGTCAGCCGAGGGCAGTGGGTGAAGAAAAGTCCGGATCAGGAAGGATTATTTCCATTTTCCCCCCTCTCTTCGCAAGAGAGGGGACGGGGGTGAGTTATTTCTCCACTGACCCCTGACGACTGACACCTGACACCTGGCCTCGGGGGTGAATTATTTTTCCCAAACTCTCAACTCTCAACTTTCAACTTTCAACTCTCCCAAGGTGCCTAAGGAGGAACCCATGCAGGTATTTTTTAAGAACGGGGCAAAAAAAGTATTACCTAAGTCAGAAGGATTGACTCTCCTTCACTATAAAAGTGTAGATTTATACTATGTCCGTAAATATTTTGTTCCACCTAAGACAGAACATAATACCAGAATGGGCAGTATCTTCAAGAATCTGAGAGTCATCTGGAACTCTCTTCCAGTGGAATACAAAGAGCAGTTAAAACACAGTGCCGAATTGTATAATGCCAAATATAGACAGGATATGTATCCGATCAACAGTTACGCTTTCTTTACAAAGCTGATGTTTGAATTATTGAAGCAAAACTTGGAATTGGATCTGACTAAAATGACAGTGGGAGAAACTTCAGAAATATTGTTAAATTGTGAATGGTTAATGGTTAATGTGGGAGGGAAACCAACAGACATACAGTTGCATACAGATTCGGTTGATGTAAATGAGTCAGTCCGAAGAATTATTGATAATATAGGAGACAGTTTTCTTTCCCGTGAGGAAATCTTTCTTGAACGGACTGTCGGGGCATGATGCATCATGCCCAAATCTATTTAACTTATGTCGTTGACTTAAGCTTTCCCATCCCCAAATTCCCCTCCATCTCGGAGGGGTGGCAGCAAAATATTGCTGGATGCTAATCCCTGACGGGGTGGTTAAATAATAGTTTTTCCTTATTTATTCTTAAGTCAACGGCACCCCCTTCCAACCGGCAAATGCTGCTAAGTTAAGCATTTTCTTTCAGCATATGTAACAGCATCAAGCAATTCAGTCCCTTCTCCCTGCCGCTAGGGAGAAGGATGAGGGTCTTGTGTTTACTCAATAGTTCTGTCAATTCGACAACATAGAATAATAAAAAAAAGGAGAGGTTTGAGCCTCTCCTTTTTTTGCTTATATTAAAGATTTACCTGTCATTTCAGGTGGTTGAGTTACCTGCATTATTTTCAGGATAGTAGGAGCGATATCAGCCAGAACCCCAGGTTGAGGATCGATTGGTGTTTTGTTCTGCAGGATAAACAAAATTGGTACTTCGTTCATACTGTGAGCTGTAAAGATATTGCCTTCTTCATCAAGCATTTGTTCGGCATTACCGTGGTCAGCCGTGAGTAAAATATTATAATTATTTTGCTGTGCTGCAGGAATGACTTCACTCATACAGGCATCGACAGTTTCGACAGCTTGCATGGTCGCACCGAAGAATCCAGTATGTCCAACCATATCACAGTTAGCAAAGTTGACGATGATCAAATCATATTTATTACTTTTAATCGTTTCAACCAATTTGTCTTTTACTAAAAAAGCACTCATTTCCGGTTGAAGATCATAAGAAGGAATTTTAGGAGAAGGGATCAGAGTTCTGTCTTCACCTTCGAAAGGCTGTTCAACACCGCCATTGAAGAAGAAGGTTACATGAGCATATTTCTCAGTTTCAGCAATTCTAAGTTGTTTCAAATGATTATCCTGAATCACTTTTCCCAGGATATTATCCATTTTTACCGCATAAAATCCAACAGACAGATAAGGAGCAAATTTGATATCATATTCAGTCATGCTGACATATTTAAGATTATTGAATTTAGTGACAGGGATTTCTTTAAAATCAGGCATAATGAAGCAACGGGTAAGTTGGCGGGTTCTGTCAGCTCTGAAATTGAAGAAGATAATGCTGTCATCGTCCTGGATGGTGGCAACAGGATTTCCTTTTTCCATCATCACTTTAGGGTGGATGAATTCATCTGTCAGGTTCTTATCGTAGCTGGCCTGAATAGCGAGAATGGGATCTTCGTAGTATTCACCTTCACCATTTACGAGAGCTTTGTAAGCCAAGTCTATACGTTCCCAGCGGTTATCCCTGTCCATAGCATAATAACGGCCTGAAACAGAGGCTACTTTGCCAATACCGATCTCTTTGCTTTTGTCGAGGAAAGTCTGCATGAAATTTATGCCGGAATGGGGGAGAGTATCTCTACCGTCCATAAAGGCATGGTAATAAACTTCCGGGAGTCCTTTCTGCTTGCAAAGTTCGAGCAGAGCCCAGAGGTGAGTGAGACTGCTATGAACTCCGCCGTCAGACAGAAGCCCGAAAAGATGCAGTTTACTTTTGTGAGTTAATGCGTGATCTATGGCAGACAGCAAGGCGGTGTTTTGGAAGAAACTGCCGTCCAAAACAGCTTTATCGATCATAGTATTAAGTTGATAAACAACTCGACCGGCACCGATATTAAGGTGACCTACTTCCGAATTGCCCATAATTCCGATAGGCAGTCCGACATCGAGTCCGTTGGTTTTAAGATGGGTGGAGGGATATTGGGCAAAGAGTTTGTCCAGAGTGGGTTTTTTAGCCGCAGAAATAGCATTGCCATAATCTGTCGGGTTCAGCCCAAAACCGTCCAGGATCACGAGCATTAGTTTTTTATTCATACATATACCTAACTTTATCCGTTTTAAGTCCGTTGTGTAGGATATCAATTATTTCGCGGGTTGTATCTTTAAGACTGATCTCTTCATTTCCGAGTGACCACTCCATCAGAACGAAATCTATAGTTCCAAAAATAAGACGGCTCAGGGAATCAGGATTAACTTTGCGGATGCTGCCTTCTTCCATAGCTTCCAGACAAATATCTTTGAGGAATTTAAGATAGTTTTTCAAAGGAGCAAAGCTGGGATATTTTTCATAGAATTCAGGACTTTGTCTGAGTTCTTTGACAATAAATTTTACGACATAAGGATTTGTGGTGAATACTTCTATATGATAATCCAGAAATTTATATAATTTTTCGATGGCTGTTTTTTCCAGTTCAATTTTCGTCTGGATCTGCAATAATTTATCTTCAACAGATTCCAGGAAAGACTGAATGAGCAAATCATCCTTATTTTCGAAGTATAAATAGATAG
Source organism: uncultured Candidatus Cloacimonadota bacterium (assembly GCA_964419225.1). GTDB lineage: Bacteria > Cloacimonadota > Cloacimonadia > Cloacimonadales > CAYQPF01 > CAYQPF01. Next base: position 28,643 of record CAYQPF010000036.1, read on the forward strand.
TCCCATCTGCCAAATTTGCACTCTTGGCTATATCAGTGATCTTGGCATTATGAAATCCTTTTTGGGCGAATATTTCGATTGCTGCTTTCACAATTGCTTTACGATTTTTAGCTTTCTTAGCAGCCATAATGCTCTTTTTCTTAACCATACCAACCTCTTTTAACTTAATTTAAATAATAAATTTATATTCAGTTATGAAAGTCAATCATTTTTTTTAGAAAGGGAAAAATAGATGAAATGCAGAAGATGAGAGACGCTTTTCGAGAAGTGGGCAAAATGGACAATATGGACTGTATTGACTATATGGACGGTATGTGAACAGAGTGTTTTTGAAGAGGATCACTGTCCGGGAGGGAAATTTCCACAGGCAGACACATAGGTCTGCCCCTACACAAATGGGGATTTGTAAAAATTATTTGCAGAAAAGCTTGACAACAATTATATTATAAATAGATTTGCCCATAACTGGATTAACAAAGGAGATATTATGACGAATTTCAATACCGAGGAAATTTTTTCTTACAGTGTTTCACAATTAAACAAGATAGCTAAAGAGCTTGAAGTTACCGGATATTCCAAATTAGGAAAGAATGATCTTATATATAAAATTCTCGAAGCATCAGCATCACAAGAAGGCTTGGCATTCGTAACAGGCTGTCTGGAAATCATGGAAGACGGCTACGGATTTTTAAGATTTAAAGAGAATAATTACACAACAGCGAGAGATGATGTATATGTTTCATTAACACAAATCAGAAGATTTAATTTAAAGAAAGGACATATGGTATCAGGCCCTGTCAGATCTCCTAAAGAAGGTGAAAAGTATTTTGCTTTGCTGAGAGTGGACGGAGTTAATTATGGAGATCCTGCACTTGTACAGGATGTAAGACCTTTTGATGAATTAACCCCTTATTATCCCGAAAAGAAATTCAATCTGGAAACAGATCAAAAGAATGCTTCAACAAGAATTATAAATTTATTTACCCCGATCGGTAAAGGCCAGAGAGGTCTTATCGTAGCAGCTCCGCGTACAGGTAAAACCGTTATTCTGCAGAACATTGCCAATGCAATTTTGACCAATCACAGCGAAGTTGTTGTGATTATCTTACTGGTGGATGAACGTCCTGAAGAAGTAACAGAAATGCGAAGAATAGTAGTACCCGGAAATGCAGAAGTGATCAGTTCCACTTTCGATGAAACATCCCGTAATCACATTCATGTAGCGGAAATGGTAATTGAGAAAGCCAAGAGAATGGTGGAATTTGGTCATGATGTGGTAATATTATTAGACAGTATCACGAGATTAGCCAGAGCTTATAATAACAATGCACCTTCAACCGGTAAAGTAATGACCGGTGGTATAGATTCCAATGCACTTCACAAACCTAAAAGATTTTTCGGTGCTGCACGTAATACAGAAGAATCAGGCAGTTTAACTATTATTGCTACAGCTTTGGTTGATACAGGCAGCAGAATGGATCAGGTTATTTTTGAAGAATTCAAGGGCACCGGTAATATGGAGCTTGTATTGGATCGTCAGATCAGCGATATGCGTTTGTACCCTGCGATCGACCTTATCAAGTCCGGTACCAGAAGAGAAGAATTACTTCTTTCCAAGACAGAACTCAACAGAATGTATGTATTGCGTAAATTCCTGAAGACAATGAGTCCTGTACAGGGAATCGAAACACTCCGTACAAAAGTACTTGCTACCAAGAATAACGAAGAATTAATGAAATCAATGAGTAGCTAATGGAACTACTCTCTCCTGCCGGAACTCTGGAAAAGCTTAAATACGCTTTAGCCTATGGAGCTGATGCTGTATATACCGCAGGCAAGAATTTTGGTCTGCGGGCAAAAGCGGGGAATTTAACGGATGCTGAATTAAGGGAAGCTGTCGATTACACTCATTCATTAAGCAAGAAACTCTTTGTCACATTGAATATATATGCCCATAATGAGGATTTGGAAGGGTTATCAGGCTATTTGACCTTTTTACAGGAGATTGGAGTAGATGCGGTAATTGTTTCAGAGCCTGGGATTTTCAGTTTAGTGCGGGAAATAGCACCAGCTCTTGATATTCATATTAGCACCCAAGCAAATGTAACTTCCTGGAAGAGTGCAGAATTTTGGTATAAACAGGGAGCGAAGCGGGTCATTTTAGCGAGAGAACTTACTTTTAACGAAATTGAACTAATAAAACAAAAGAATCCCGAATTAGAAATAGAGATATTTGTGCATGGTGCAATGTGCATATCATATTCCGGCCGTTGTTTATTATCTGCATTTTTAAATAAACGCAGTGCCAACAGAGGAAGCTGTACCCAGCCCTGCCGTTGGAAATATTCTCTGGTGGAGGAAACCAGACCGGGTCAGTATTTTGATATTGAAGAAGACCAGAAGGGCACATATATAATGAATTCCAAAGATCTTTGTTTATTCGACAGGCTGGAAGAAATATTAAAGGCCGGTTTGGACAGTATCAAGATCGAAGGCCGCATGAAGAGTATATATTATGTGGCACTGGTTACCAGATCATACCGGATGGCGATAGATGCGTTGAAGCAGGGAAATCTGCCTGATCAGCAATTGCGTGAAGATCTGGACAAAGTGAGTCACCGGATCTATTCAGAGGCGTTTTTTGACAGTTTTGATGAATCAGATACTCAGACATATAATTCGGCTTCATATTCCAGAGATTATCAATATATAGGAGAGATATTAGCACAGGAAGGTGATCTTGTGAAGATAGCATCTCATCATAAATTCAGTTTAGGTGAAACCATAGATTTTGTATTTCCAGATCATCATGCAGATTTTTCCTATATAGTCCGGGAAATTTTAGATGAAGAAGGAAATTTAATTGACTTTTCCAAGCCCAATACATATCTTAGCTTAAGAGTAGATAAAAAAATACCTGAATTCGGGTTAGTCCGGAAAAAGGTAGTTGGAGTGGAAAATGGAAACTTTCCAATGGAATAATGCTTATAATACAAATATCCCTGAAGTAGATGAACAGCACAAGTATTTAGTGTGTCTTATTCAGGAACTATATTTTAAAGTTAAGAAGCAGGATTTTCACACCAAAACATCAGAAATTCTAAATGAACTTAGAGATTACTCTATCCAGCATTTTTCTTTAGAAGAAACGTCTTTTTTTGAAATGGATGAAGAGTATGTAATAAATCACAAAAAACAACATAGTATATTTATTGAAAAGATTAATGATTTGATTCAAACGTATGAGAGCAATGCTTTTTTTGATATAGAAGTACTGAATTTTTTAAGAAATTGGCTGATGAATCATATAATGGTTGTTGATAAAAAAATCACAACCTCGGAGTTTTAATGGATTTTATTGTTTGGGACGAGAAGTATTCGGTTAGTCATAAGATTATCGATACACAACATAAGCATTTGTTTAGTTTAATTGCCCAGTTAAACACAGCCAATAAAATTGGACGTAGTAAAGATATCCTAATCAAATTTTTAGAAGAGCTGACTGCATATGCGATAACACATTTTCGGGAAGAAGAGGCATATATTGAGATGCATTCTTTACCTGGACTAAGACAGCAAAAAAGAGAGCATCAGGATTTTATGAAGAAGATTGCTGATTTTAAGAGGGATTATTCTCTGAATGAAACAGCACTAGTCAGTAATGTCCTGGAGTATTTAAAAAAATGGTTAACTGAGCATATTTTGAATATAGATATGCAAATGAAAATAAAATAGGAGGAAATCATGGCATTTTTTCAATGGGAAGATTCTTATTCTGTAAAGATCAAAGAAATTGATGATCAGCACAAAGTATTGGTCGGAATGATTGCTAAGCTTCACGAGGCATTAAGTCAGGGCAAAGGTAAGGATATGATGGGTGTAATCGTGAATGAACTGGTGGATTATTCCATCAATCATTTTTCACTGGAAGAGAAGTATATGCAAACTTATGGTTATCCGAATTATACTTCTCATAAGAAAGAGCATTATGATTTCATTAACAAGATTGATGTATTCAGGAGTGATTTTCAGGCAGGAAAGATCATGTTATCTTTGGAAGTAATGAATTTTCTGAAAGATTGGCTCACGAAGCATATCATGGGAGTTGACCAACAATACTCGATGTTTTTCAGGGAAAAAGGATTGAAATAAAGAATTTAATGAAGAAAACAGTAAAATTATTAATAATAATGTGTATATTTCTGAGTCCTCTTTTTGCAGGGAACTCAGAATCAGATAGAATTGCCCAGTCCTATTACAATGATGGAATACTAAAGTTCAAAGCTGTATTGAATGCATTTCAACCCTTGAATGACGAGCAGTTTTCCTGTAAGAATTATTATCTGGCTATATTGAAAGATGATATCAAAGAGACAGACAAGATATTGAAGGCCAATTATAAGCAATATCCTGCGACATATTACGGGGAATTATCATGTTTGGAGTTGGCGAAGATAGATTTTGTGAAGAAAGATTACCCAGAAGCATTAAAGAATTTAGAAAAAGTTAAGCTTCCCGAGATTACCGAAAAATACTATTGGCAATTATTGATCTATAATTTAAATAAGCAGTATGAAAAGGCACAGATTAGTGCCGGGAAGTATTTGGAGTTATCTGATAATAAAGAGTTAAAGGAAATTGCTTACATATTGCTGACAGAGATCTTAATTAAACTTTATAAATTTGAGGAAGCCGGAGTTATTTTAGACAAAATGGTTCAGGAAGGTTGTTTGACGGATTTAGTGCCAGCGAAGCTTTATAATCAGGGTTTGATCAGTGAAGGCAAGGGATTGACGACAGAGGCCATCAATAGTTATAAGGTAATCATGTCTGATTATCCTCAGGATTCATATAGTTTTTTAGCCCAAGACAGGTTGGAAATCTTAAGGAAGAAAGTGCGTAGTGAAAGCAAGCCGGTTATTCCGGTCAACAAAGAAAAGCCGGAGATCTCTGTTAAAGAGACAAATAAAATACCAGATAAATATTATCTGCAGGCAGGAGCTTTTGCAACTGAGACTAATGCCCAAATGCATTGTGTGCAGATCAACAAATTCAGTTATCCGACCTTAACGATAAGCAAGTTGATAAATGGTAATGAATTGCGTTGTGTTTTAGTAGGACCTTTTGACACAAAAGAGGAAGCTAAATCAGCTATGCAAATATTAAAAAAACAAAATATTCCCGCGATACTATTGGAAAATTAAATATATGGAAAATCTCAAAATTACCCCTATGCTCAAGCAGTTTTTAGACGTAAAGGATCAGCATCCTGACAAGCTCATTCTCTTTAGAATGGGTGATTTTTACGAAACTTTTTTTGATGATGCGAAGTTGGCATCCAAAGTTTTAGGCATAACTCTGACATCCCGTAACAAAAGTGATGAGCAGGCCATACCTTTAGCAGGATTCCCTTATCATGCTTTGGACAACTATCTGGATAAACTTGTCCGGGCAGGACTGAAGATTGTCATCTGTGAGCAGATGGAAGATCCCAAGTTGGCGAAAGGGCTGGTTAAACGCGAGATAGTGGAGATTATTACTCCTGGAGCTATTCTGGATGATCAACTGATAGATAAGAGTGCGAACAATTTTTTGGCTTCAATTTATTGGCAGGATTATAATAAAAAGATAGGGATTTCCAATTTGGATATTTCGACAGGTGATTTCTTTTTTACAGAGTTGGAAAGTTCTCAGTTGAGAAATGAGATACAGAGGATGCAGCCCGTAGAGATAGTTACAATTAATAAACAGGCTGAAGAGATGATCAAGGATTTGAAACTGGAGTACACTCCGGCTTTAACTATTTTTGACAGTTGGCAATGCGAACCGAAGGAAGCCCAAAGGATACTTAAAGATCATTTCGGAGTTAAGACCTTGGAAGGATTCGGAGCTCTCAACAAAACATTAGGAGCAACTTCTGCCGGTATTGCCCTGGCCTATTTGAAATCTTTGAGAACAGAAGATCTGAAGCACATCAATCAGTTACATTATTATTCGCTGCAGAATCATATGCAATTAGATGAGATTTCCCGGAGAAATCTGGAGTTATTCAGATCAATGCGTTACGGGACAAAGTTCGGCAGTTTGTTGAATGAGATAGATAAAACCCAGACTCCGATGGGAGCAAGACTTTTGGCAGAATGGTTATCTTCGCCGTTATTGGATCAGAAGATGATCAACAGAAGGCTTTTCGCGGTTAAAGAATTTAAAGAGAATATTACCAGAACAAATGAATTACGGACTATACTGAATACGATCGGTGATTTAAGCCGGATAATCAGTAAAGTTGCCACGATGCGGGCGAATCCGCGGGATTTGATCGGTTTATCGGGCTATTTATCCACAGCTCCGGCGATCAGCAGACTGATTGACGGGTTTGATTCGGAATATGTAGCTGGTCTTAAAACGAAGATCAAGGATTACAGCACGATCATTAATTTGATAGAGAACACTATAGTGGATGCTCCGCCTATTGTCATTACCGAAGGGAATCTGATCAAGGATAAAGTACATCCTGATCTGGATGAATTGAGGCAGATCAGTCGGGACGGTAAGGGTTGGATAGCGAGACTGGAAGCACAGGAAAAGCAGAAAACCGGTATTTCCTCGTTGAAAGTCGGTTATAATAAAGTTTTTGGTTATTATATAGAAGTCACGAATTTGCACAAAGAGAAGATCCCGGATTATTACATATGCAAGCAGACTTTGAGTAATGCAGAAAGATATATCTCACCGCAGTTGAAGGAATATGAGTCCAAGGTTTTAGGTGCAGAGGACAGGATCAGAAATCTGGAGCATGAGATATTCAATAAGTTGAGACTGGAACTATCATCTTTTGTGGAAGTAATGCAGGAATATGTTGGGATCCTGGGTGTACTGGATGTTTTATCCAATTTAGGATTTATTGCATATCATTATGGATACTGCGAACCGCAGTTCAATACAGAAGGGATATTGGAGATCAGAGATTGCCGTCATCCTGTGATTGAAAGATTACTGGAGAATGAGGAATATATACCAAACGATGTACTGCTGGATAATTCCGAGAACCGGATTGCTTTGATCACCGGTCCGAATATGGCGGGTAAATCCACGTATTTAAGGCAGATAGGTTTATCTGTGATCCTGGCTCAGACAGGAAGTTTTGTCCCGGCGAAGTATGCGAATCTGCCGATTTTTGATAAGGTTTTTACCCGGGTGGGAGCTTCAGATAATTTAGCGATGGGTCAGAGTACATTTTTAGTGGAAATGATCGAAACTGCGAATATTCTTAATTCTGCGACGCCGGATTCTTTGATTTTGCTGGACGAAATTGGCAGAGGGACGAGTACATTTGATGGGCTTAGCCTGGCGTGGTCGATAGTGGAATA
>CAYQPF010000037.1:0-35410 GCA_964419225.1 uncultured Candidatus Cloacimonadota bacterium
GCCATTATTTATCTCCTTTAGAGTATTCTTTTTTCCAAAAAAAAAGTATCTGAATTTTAGTCAATGAATTACCTGTTTTTAAAAATAATTAGGATCTAAAGCCCAGAGATTTATTCTAATTTGTACATATTGAAACTATCAAGTTAAAATTCAATAATCTGTCCTGCATATTCTAAATCCAAGCTCATAAACTTGTATTGTTTGATCTACCTGATATCGCAATTTTACCTGTAAATATGGTGGTGTATTCACAAATCCTCCACCTCTGATAGATCTGATATAATTGTTATTATCCCCTTCAGGATCAATTTGATTATTCTCTGAATACGGACTATAACCATCCCAGCACCACTCCCACATATTACCGGACATGTCATAGATCCCAAGTTCATTTGGGAGTTTAGTCTCCACTATAGCAGGATTTCCAATTTGATACCAAGCTATCTCATCAACATTCTCACTCCCACTGTAAGTATAATTATGAGAATAATTTCCTCCTAAAGCTGCAAATTCCCATTCTGCTTCTGTTAATAATCGATAACCATTTTTAATTCTGCTATAGAAAATCAAATAATTGCCGGATCTCCAGTCGGTTGGCCAATTATCGGGATTAGTTATACCATTGATAGAATAACAGGGATCGAGATCGTGATTTATACTCAGCTTATTACAATACAATACACAATCAAACCAATTCACTCTAAGTACCGGTAGATTTGGTCCAATTGATATGATGGAAGGATTTGAATTCATTACTGATATCCATTCTGCCTGGGTTACCTCATGCCGACATATGTAATATGATGACAGCTGAACTTGATGGGCTGGCCCATAGTTGGTTGAACCCATTGTAAAAGTTCCACCTGCAACCCTGATAAACCCATAAGGCATCGGGTGATTGACAGATGCAAGTATTTTCAATTGGAAGTTATGGCCGTCAAATGTTCTGTTTTCTTCTCCGGCATTCCAAATTAAATGCTTACTGTTACCGGTGTGAACCTTGAAATAGTCTCCAATGATAAGTGTTTCATCCGGAAAGATATTGAATGTATTGCCTCCATCATCTGAAACATATAATTTAACCCAGACACTGTCAGCCTCAGTACACGCTACATCATAGTAAATGTCTAAGATCTTTGATCCGTCTGTCCTTTGAGATCCTGTAACATTTGTAACAACCGGATTGACTCCGTAAACAGAAAACAGCAGGGAGATAAGAAATAATATCAAAACTATCCTTTTCATTTGTCTCTCCTTTGGTTTAGTCCTGTCGGTACATTGGCATATTTGAACATTATTTTTTCAGCGTCTTCCCATTTCAGAGGGTTTTGCCTGCCTGCCAGCACCGGATTCTTTCCACTGATGAGATATTCTCCCCAGAATGGATGTCTTAATGAGGAGCTATGATCTTTATAAGCAATTACCCGATAGAACATTTGCTCACTGAATCTCGCCACACCTAAATGTGTAAAAACTGTATCTTCAACAACAGCTAATACAAAATAGTGCTCAGAATTATCTGGTTCATTACTTCCATTGAACAACACAATATACCAGGTAGGTACAATATCTGTATTAATAATAGTTTGTCTGACAGAATTCCAAGAAATTATGGCATCGAATGAATTCACAACTGATAAAGAAATGTTTTGTGGTGGTTTCAATGGCGGATAAGTAATGCAAAAACTATTTGTTGATAAATCAGAGGAAGTGTTGCCAAAATCATCTGTTACAACTATTTTTACTCTGACATTGTTGCTGTTTAATTCCGGTACAAGCCATTCGTAGATCCCAGAATTGTCTATGCTATTTCTTATTGTTTGATACATTCCACCATTCAAATTATACGAAAGATCAATGGGACTCATACTAAAATTACTGTCATTTGCCTGCCAGGTAATTCCCTTAATCTCTTCAAAGTACCATATTTCATTCCCGTTTGGTCCCAATAATTCTACAGTTGGATCAACAGTATCTAATTTTAAAATAGGACTTAGCCCGCAATTACAAAAATTGACTATGTTAAAACAAACATCAGAAGAATCATTCCCGATATTTCCGAATTGATCTACAACTTCAACCCAAACTCTGACAGTGTTCAACAACTCATTAGGAACTTCCCAAATGAAGCTGCTAGTGTTTTCATAATCAGTAATAATGCTGTTCTCCGAGTCCCTCGTTGTATAGCTTATTGTTATTGGAGTTTGACTAAGATTTGTGTCAGAGGCAGACCAGCGAATCAAATACTCTTGACCAGCTAAAAGGTGATCAAGAGTATTGGGTTGATTAACTGTTACCTGAGGATTTGAAGTATCAATATTCATAATGAGGGATAGCCCAAAACCATACCCGATATTTCCGAAAAGATTGTTTATGTAAATGCAAAAGTAAAATAATAAGATTATTAACTTTTTCATAATACCACCTCATTTGTAATCTAACTAATACTCACACTCCTTAAAAATAGCTGGTTCTCTAAAATATAGCTAGATTATAAGTTATTGCCTATGATTGTCAATAAATTTATTCAAACTTGATGCTATTTTAGAAGTACCCCCTTTCTGATGAATTCTTTTTGATCTGTCCTCAATTTAAAGAAATAGATCCCGCTTCCAACCTTATTGCCAGATGTATTATATCCATCCCAGGTAAAGCTGTAAGATCCGGCATCCAATACTTTACCGGGAACAAGGGTTTTGATGTGTTCGCCTTTAATATTATATACAGAAAGATTACAGTTTGTATTTCTTTCTGGTAGAGTGAAATCTATTCTGGTAGTAGGATTAAAGGGATTGGGATAATTCTGGCTCAGAGAATAGATTTTCGGAGCAGCTTCATGATCAACATTTCCTAAATATTCAAACTCCAGAACATTGGATGTATCACTTTCGACATTCTGGCCATTATCTGCTGTATAAAAAGTGGTCACATAAATCCGATAGTGCCCGTTGCCAAACATAGCCCGTTCATAACTTTGATTTGTTGTATTGAAAGTAAAATGGTAATTGTTGTAATCCATGTAAACTTTGTAATGATGGAACTCAAGTCTGTCTGAATTATTATTCTGCTTTTGGCTGTTATTTCTCGTTGTCTGTTCATCTGTCCAATTGAGCATTATTTGGTTTTCTTGAATAGTATGGGTTAAGTTCACAGGTGGAGCCAGATATGCGAGGTCAAAATTAACCGTATTCATCTGACCAGCTATTACATTTAAACTAAATGTACGAATTTCATATCCTGGTAAAGTTGCTATCAGAGTGGTTGTGCCTTCAATGATTTCAACACTATAGTTTCCATTTGCATCGGGATGTACATTTATCGTACTGTCAGAAATCGAAACTTCTGTGATAATCCCGCTTCCACCGTTTAGAGTTATATGCCCTGCTACAGTACCTTTAGGTTTTTTAAAACCGTACACCTGTAAGTCGTCAAACACAGTAAATTGGGGAGTATAGCCGTCATTTAAATACAGTATCCATGCAAATCTTTGATTTATTGTATCAGGAAACGAATTGTCACAAATAAAGGATATGGATTCTGCTACAGCTGTTTGTTCACTGCATTGCCAAATTGGAAGATAATCAGTATAATCCCTTCCATAACCAAAAACAACCGGATAGTTTCCACCTTGATTATAGTATTTGAAATTCACTAAAAACTTTTTATAACTCTTAGTTGGATAGAATTTGGTCAGGATAAACCTTGGTAAACTATAATTTGAATAAAACATCTTAACTTCCGTTCCAGTGGTGTTAATGTATTGAGCGGGGATTGATACTGCTTCCATTGCATAAAAATTAGTTGCATAAGTTCCTTCAAAATCCTCCGACATTATTAACTCGGGAACTCCTATGATCAAATCAAAGGTATTAGTGGTTTGATAAAATTGATTATAGTTGGCAGAAAGAGTTCCCAGTAATTCTTCACCTGTCTGCATTGATTCCGGAATTGTCATAGCAACGTTCCACAGATAAATAGACCCGGGAGCAAGTGCCGGTAAGGTATATTCATTCGGAGAAATTGATACGGCAGGATTGTCAAAAGCCAGACTGAGATTACAGTTATTCAGCAAAATGTTAGAATCATTTTTAAAAGAGATGATTAAAGTCCCACTCTCTCCTGATTCCAGATAATTGTCCTCATCAATGTATTGACATCCGCTGAAAATCAGATTTGGTGCCTGTACCTGAATAGGTATATCAAATTCCCTTTCTATTCCATTATATGAAATGTGCAGAATAAGTGTTGTGCTGGATCCATTTGGACAATTATTTGTTACTGTAAACTGCAGATTGCTCGAATTGCTGATTTGATTATAATCCATATTGTTGAAAGTAGTGTTGCCCTGATTAATTGTTAGTAAATCTGAGGTGGACATGAGTTGAGCATTGATTATTCCACTCGCACTCAACCCAATGTTTTTCAGTGATAAATTGATGTTAATTACTTCATTATTATTAATAATATTGTTATTGTTACCTATAGTATCTGTAAAACCAAGTTCCTGCATTATGATAAAGGCATTTTGGGGTGCAGTTACCGGTCCTGCAAATAAAAGTGCCATTTCATTCTCAAGTGTTTTGGCAGTAATAGGATAATTGTTACTGTAAGTGTATTGCAGTCCTGCAGAATTTCTTTTATCAGCTATTCCTACAGTACAGAATTCACCATGATCTACGGCATAGCCTCCATAATTGCCGGTGTCATTATTATGGACTTCCTGATATTGAAATTTGATCTTACTGTCTCCCAAAGTTGTAGCATCATAAGCCGGATCGGTTATTAGTACTTGGAAAGTGGCTGGGAGTCCGTCAAATTTGTTTGTGAAGTCAGACCATTCTATGATGAATTGGTGTTGTTGAGCATCATAATAATAGCATAACTGGCTGTTATTTGTCATCAGATCATCCCAAAATGGTGCAATGATTCCTTTGGGTACCATTGGTCCTGGTACCGGCCAATTCATCCATTCAATACAGTTTGATACTCCCGGAACAATAAAACCATTCGTGCAAACAGACATTTTGTCGTATAGATTACCGTAAAATCTGAATTGAAATGGTGTTGTAATGATAGTTGTCTGCCCTGAACCTTCAATATAATTGTCTGAACAGGGGATTACTGTTCCAAACCCTCCTTGGGCAGGTGAAATTTCGATCCAATTGTATTCAGGATGCAAAGTGTAACCTGCATCTCCATCATCATAACAATAATAGCCGTATGCATCAGGTCCGGTAGGATCTGTAACACTTGCATTTCCGATTTGGATTCCTAAAGTCAATACCTGACTGTTATTACTTTCTGTTCCAACTAATCTGAAATTTATAATACTACCAGCAATTATGACCGTGCCTGGCGTGATTGAAAATGAGTTTTCACTTAATTGAATGGCTTGAGCAGGTGCAAGAGCCGATATGAAACTCAAAGAGTCTGTAATAACAACACTTGGATCATTGTTTTTTAAAACTAAATTCATGTTACTGATCGGAGTTGTTCCAGTATTTTTAAGCGTAAGTATTACTGTTCCGGTTTGGCCGGGATTAATATAGTTGCCATTAGGGCCACTAAGAACCAAACTCTGCAGTTCAAGCTTGGATGCTTCTGCTTCCAGAACAACTGCACAAGGCCAGTTTGACGTTCCCGAAGTTATATTCAGCATTGTCGATATATGGGTATTAGCAGGGCAATCTCCTGATATTGAACAAGTAAAAAAAGTCTGAGAAACACTCTCTGAATTTGCCGGAATGCTGCCAAAACTGACACTGCTGTTGTTGAATGTTAAATAATCATTTTCACTATTGATACTAGCGTTAACATTATTCAGAGCTGTAGTGCTATAATTCTTGATTCTGACTTTGAAACTAATATTTGTTCCGCTATTAAAAGGGGTTGCCTCTTCAAAACTTACAAAGCCTGCCCCGGCACTATTGCTTGAAATATTGATTGTCCCTAAAACAGGAATATAATTCTGTAAGGTAGCTGTAATTTTCATTTCTCCTGCTGTGTAGCCGGAAGGAAGCATAAATCTGTAAAATCCCTGCTGATCTGTTACTCCGGAAATGAAGATTTCATCTCCTTTCCATAAGCAAACCCAAACATTACTGACAGGCTGGCCTTCTGAACTGGCAAGCACATCCACCTGATTTGTCCCGATTGTGATCATTTGGGGATATTGCAATTGCAGTTGAATTGGTTTTCTTGTCCATAGAACCATTCCCGGGTCTCCCATTAAATTGTTGGCTTTAGTATAAATTCTGACATAATCAGCGGGATTGGATGGATAACTCTCCAGTAATGCCAGTTTTCCTCTTACTAATGCTTCTCCAATTGTGGGTAAGTTGTCCTTGTATATTCCCCAGGCTATCCCTCCTGTCAGACAATTGTTTATGCAGGTATGCGTAGCACAGGATGAACCGATAGCTGCTATAGCACCCTTGGGAGTAGATACCGTTCCGGCTCTTAACATGGCTTCCGTCTGGCATGCCGGGGGTACTTGAAACCCACCCGAGAAACATGTTATTTCACAAACAAAAGGTAATTTGTACCCATTGGTCAACTCAAAAGTGTCATCAGTTGTCCATCCGCTGCAATACCCATATCCGCGATAAAAGTAGGCAGACACTCCTTCATTAAGTACCGAGCTTGTTTGACTGACAAATGGTTCCTGATATATCGTAATATTATTGTTTTCCGGATTATACTCAGAGATCAAACCTTGCACATAATCCATTGTTGAAACTGTTGAAACTCCTGAATCATTTGGATCTCCGACCAACAATGCCTTTTCATACCAATCATCTTCTGCCAGGAAAGGCTGAGATTCATACTTAAGAATTTTATTTACAACAACTGCTAATTGTGACAAAGATTCGACAGATAACCTTCCGATGAACATTTCAGGCAAAAGATCATCCCCTTCGATTAATGTATAATCAAAATCTGTAGCCATCTGATTCTCATTATCAACATAGGTGGGAATGGCAAAACTCCCATGAGAATCTCCTACAAGACATACAAACTCCGGTGGATTGGCCCAAGTATTATAAGCCTGTATTAAATAATTCTTCAAACTCTGGGGTGTTGATCCTAATGTTGACATTTTTACTGGTACAACTTCATACCCCTGTCTGTGCTTCCAGTCAAATAACGGCTGTAAAATGCTTAATACCAATGTTTCATTGTTTTCATTAGCTGAATAAACATAAACATAAGATCCCTTTGGTAAATTCTGCTCCAGATCTCTGGTGTTATTCAGACTGATTTTTTGTAACAAACTACTCATATTGGAAGTAGTTTTAGAGGAAATCGGCATATTGCTATCTCTGAGATATACTTTGACTAAAACTCTGTCATTAACTCTCAGAATCTTCTTTACCGGATTATAGATAAAAGGGGAAAGCGTCAAATTACTTAAATTCGTACCCCGCATGATCATGGGGGGGGAGAATGTATAAAGCTGTTCGGGGAAAAACCGGTCCTTTGTATAAATTTCAGAGTCCTCTACAGGCGTCTTGGTCTTATCCTTGTCAAAATATGGTAAGATCCTAACATCTGCTATCTCATGACTCGCAAGTACTGAACATTCGATACGGTCTATTTCCTTGTTATGCAAATTTATGAACTTTGAATAGCTTGGTAGGATTGGAGTTTTTTCTGCACCCACGTAATCTGTAGTGTTCAAGGTTTTAGAATCAATTCTGGAATATTCTGTGTTAAAATTTGTAATTTTAGTTAAGGAAAACTCCGGATTATTGAATTCAATTTCCAGATAATTGTCGGTAGATTGTACCAAAGTCATTGGTTCACGTGCTGAAATCAGGCAAAATAATTGCAGGCAAAGCCAAAGCAAAATCATCCTTTTTAACATAATCATCTCCTAATCTAAATATCCTGATTCGTTTATATAATTACGATAAAAAAATGTCAATAAAATACTTTGCAACACAAATAAAATTATATTTAAATACCTTTATAATTTGCTGAAGCTGTTCCCAAAATCACTTCTCTTCTATCCACCTGCACTCACAATTTCTCTACGATATTATCTGCAAATCTCTTCATTCGTCATAAGAAATAATTTGGCATCAAGCAATATTTGAAATATTAGGTAAATGCACAAATAATAATCTTTCGTCCTATCGGACGGTGATTGATGTTTGTTTATACCTGCAGCTAAATCTGCAGGCTAATCTCTTATGTCCTGCGGACTATTGAGAAAAAGAGATCAATACTTAGAAAATATTGATCAATTTGCATATGTTGTTTTATTAAAACTCCTGGGCAATCACTTCAATAACACTGCTTTGCGGACAAATTCCTTTTTATCTGTCTTCAATTTAAAGAAATAGATTCCGCTGCCGACTTTATTGCCATTCTTGTTATCTCCATCCCATGTAAAACTGTAATTACCTGGTTCCAAAGGTATTCCTGAAGTCAGAAATTTTATAAGCTCGCCTTTAATGTTATAGACGGAAAGAGTACAATTCGTATTCCTTTCCGGCAGGGCAAAATCTATTCTTGTTGTTGGATTAAAAGGATTGGGATAGTTCTGTGACATCGTATACTCTTTAGGAACTGATGTATTATCTTCAATTCCGACATAATCGAATTCCAGAACATTAGATGTGTCACTTTCAATATTTGTGCTATTTTCCGTACTGTAAACTGCTGTTACATATATCATGTAATGCCCGTTTCCATACATGTTTCTCTCATAATGGGGATTTGTTGTAAAATATGTATAATGAGCACTATTGTAATTCAAAGTTATCTTAAAATGACTAAATACCAGTCTGTTGGAATTAACATTTGTTTTTCGAGAATTCGTTCTGACAGTTTGACCGGTATTCCAGTTTAAAATGAGGTGATTGTCTTGGATAGAATGAGTTAAATTTGTGGGTGGTATTAAATACTGCAGGGTAAAATCTGCGGTTAATACTTGATCCGGGATGATCATTAACTGTGATGTTTTGCTTTCATAACCTGGTAAATTTACTTTGATTGTTGCAGGGCCTTCAATAATCTCAATACTGTAGTGACCATTTGCATCCGGATGCACTATTATCGTGCTGTCTGAAATAGAAACTTCTGTAACATCTCCTTCCCCTCCATTCAGGGTGATTTGCCCCGACACAGTGCCTTTAGGTTTTCTGTACCCATATACTTTCAAATCATCAAAAACAGCAAATTGGGGAGTATATCCGCCTTCAATAGCGAGTAGCCAGATAAATCTTTGATTTATTGTGTTTAAATTCAGATTGTCACAAATAAAAGAAATTGATTCTGCAACTGCAGTATTATCCATATCAGACCATAGCGTGAGATAATCTGTAAAATCTCTTCCATATCCAAAAACTACAGGAAAGTTACCCCCTTGATTATAGTATTTGAAGGTTACGAAAAATTTCTTATAATTCTTGGTTTGGTAGAATTTTGTCATGATAAAACTCGGCAGATAATTATTCACAAAGGACATTTTCATTTCTGTACCGGTTTCATTAATGTATTCTGCAGGAATAGGAGAAGCGTATATGGCAAAAAAATCTGAGGTATAGGGACTTTCAAAATCTTCTGCCATTATGAGTTCAGGAACTCCGATAATCAACTCAAAACTGTATGTTTGCTGATAAAATTGATTATAAATGGCAGTAATTGTTCCAAGTAATACTTCACCTGCCTGTACTGATTCAGGAATGTTAAGAGAGACATTCCAGGAATAATCCGTACCTGGAGCCAGTTGTTGTAGGTTGCATTCATCAGGAGAAATGGAAACTGAAGGGTTATTGAAGTTTAAGCTAAGATCGCAATTACTTAACAAAATATCCGAATCGTTTTTAACTATTAAAATCAGATTTCCATCCTCATCCGGCTCCAGAAAATTATCTTCATCAATATATTGATATCCGCTTAAAATCAGATTGGGTGCTTGTACCTGAATCGGTATGTCAAACTCTTTTTCCCCTCCATTATAAGTAATCTGCAAAACAAGTGTAGTCTGGAATCCATTTGGACAATTATTGGCTACAGTAAATTGTAAATTGTCCGAACTGCTGATTTGATTGTAATCTAAACTGTTCAAGGTCGTATTCGCCTGAGTAATTGTTAGAAAATCTGTGGTGGATCTTAAATGAGCATTGATTATTCCACTCAAGCTCAATCCGATATTTTTCAAAGAAAGGTTCATATTGATAATTTCATGATTATTAATGATATTATTATTGTTGCCAATGGTTTCTATATAACTTAGATCCTGAATAATGATGAAAGTATTTTGGGGTGGGGTTGATGGTCCGGAAAATAACAAGGCCATTTCACTCTCAAGTATTTTCGCTGTAACAGGATAACTATTACTGTATGTATATTGAAGTCCTGCTGAATTTCTTTTATCAGCAATCCCTATTGTACTATATTCTCCATGATCTACTTCATCTCCTTCATAACTGCCAACATCATTATTGTGCACTTCCAGATATTGAAATTTTATCTTACTGTCTCCCAATGTTGTAGCATCATAAGCCGGATCACTTATAATTACTTGGAAGGTAGCGGGTAAATTATCAAATCTGTTTAGGAAATCCGACCATTCCACAATAAACTGATGCTGCTGTGCGTCATAATAATAGCATAACTGACTGTTACTGGTTAAAAGATCATCCCAAAAAGGTGCAATTATCCCCCGGGGAACCATAGGTCCCGGTATTGGCCAATTCATCCAATCAAAGCAATTCGATGCTCCAGGCACTATAAATCCATTCGTGCATATAGACATCTTATCATAAGAATTACAGTAAAACCGGTATTGAAATGGTGTGTCTATCGTAGTTGTCTGTCCGGAACCATCGATATCTGTGTCCTCACAAGGAATGATAGTCCCGTTTCCCCCATGTGCAGGAGATATTTCGATCCAATTGTATTGAGGATGTAAAGTGTAACCTGCATCTTCATCATCATAACAATAATATCCGTATTGATCTGGTCCTGTAGGATCTGTAATCCCTGCATTCCCTATCTGTATCCCCAAATCGATGGTCTGATTTGTATTACTCTCATTGCCTGTAAGAGTAAAATTTAAAATACTGCCGGTAATTATTGCAGTACTCGGAGCAATCTGAAAGGGATTTTCGCTTAGTTGTATTGTTTGACCTGGTGCCAGTGCAGAGATAAAACTCAAGGAATCAGTAATGGCGATGTTTGGATCATTAGTTTTCAATACAAGATCCATGCTATTGACCTGAGTCGATCCAATATTTTTTATGTACAGTGTTACGGACCCTGTTTGACCAGGATTGATATAGTTACCATTCGGTCCGATCAACACCATGCTTTCCACTGACAGTCCTGACGAGACTGCATTTAAAACAACTGCACAGGGCCAGGTTTCAGCTCCTGAAGTAAGGTTCAGCATTGTAATTAATTCTGTATTATCCGGACATGAACCGGAAATAGATCCTGTAATAAAAGTTTGGGAAACACTCTCTGAATTAGCCGGGATGTTACCAAAACTGACATTGCTATTGTTGAATGTTAAATAATCGTTTGCACTACTTATATTGCCGTTGACGTTATTTATAGTAGTTGTGCTAAAATTCCTGATCCTAACTTTAAAACTGATATTAGTTCCACTTTTAAAAGGGGTTGCCTCTTCAAAATCTACAAAACCTGCACTAGTATTTGCACTTGAAATACTGATTGTTCCCAGGACAGGTATATGATTTTGTAATGTTGCTGTTACTTTTATTTCTCCTGTTGTATAATCTGTGGGAAGAAATAATCTCAAATAACCTTGAGTATCAGTTACCCCGGAGATGAATATTTCTTCTCCTTTCCATAGACAAACCCTTACATTAGGAACATATTGACCTTCTGAGCTGGCAGTTACCTCAACCTGATTTGTTCCTAACACAATTGTTCCGGGATATTGGAGGTTTAATTCTGCCGGTTTTCTTGTCCAAAGTACCATGCCGGGGTCTCCCATCAAATTATTGGCTTTGGAATAGATTTCTACAAAGTTGGCCGGATTTGTCGGATAACTTTCTACAA
This sequence comes from uncultured Candidatus Cloacimonadota bacterium, assembly GCA_964419225.1. Taxonomy (GTDB): domain Bacteria; phylum Cloacimonadota; class Cloacimonadia; order Cloacimonadales; family CAYQPF01; genus CAYQPF01. The sequence continues at coordinate 12,040 of CAYQPF010000037.1, forward strand.
GGGCCAGCTTTCCTCTTACTAATGCTTCTCCTATCGTGGGTAATTCATCCTTGTAAATTCCCCAGGCTACTCCCCCGGTCAGAATATTGTTTATGCAGGTATGAGTAGCATAAGATGAACCAATTGCTGCAACAGCACCTTGCGGATTTGTTACAGTCCCGGCTCTTAACATGGCTTCTGTCTGACATGCAGGGGATGTCTGATACACTCCTGAAAAGCAGGTGATTTGACATACAAAAGGTAATTTATATCCATTTGTTAACTCAAAGGTGTCATTGGTTGTCCATCCGCTATATGAGGCAAAGCCACGATAGAAGTAGGCTGCAACTCCTGTATTAATAGCTGAGCTGATTTGGTTTACAAAGGGTGTCTGATAAACCTGAATATTATTACTTTCAGGATTGAATTGGGAAATCAATCCCTGAATATAATCCATCTCTACAATAGTTGAATTTCCCGAATCAGTCGGATCACCTACCAATAAAGTTTTTTCGTACCAATCATCTTCTGCTATGAATGGCTGAGATTCATACTTAAGAATTTTATTCACTACAACTGCTAATTGGGAAAGAGATTCTACAGATAACCTTCCGATAAACATCTCTGGCAAAAAATCATTGCCTTCAATTAAGGTATAATCAAAATCTGATGCCATTTCATTATCATTATATGAATAGGTGGGAATTGCAAAATTCCCATGAGAATCTCCTACCAGACAAACAAATTCCGGTGGATTTGCCCAGGTATTGTATGCCTCAGTTAAGTAATTCTTCAAACTTTGGCTTGTTGTTCCTATTGTTGACATGTTTACTACTACAACCTCATAACCCTGCCTGTGCTTCCAGTCAAATAAAGGTTGTAACAAACTTATTACCATTGCTTCATTACTCTCCGTGGTGGAATAAATATAAACATATGATCCTCTAGGTAAATTTTGCTCCAATTCTCTTGTTCCATTCAAACTGAGTTTGTTTATTATTCTGTTTGTGTTGGTTGTTGCTTTGTTAGAAACAGGAGTATTGCCTTCTTTCAGAAATACTTTTACCAAGACTTTATCACATACTTTCAAAAGTTTTTTTGCCGGATTATAAGAAAAAGGAGTTATTGTCAAATTACTTAATTTTGTACCCCGCATAATCATAGCAGGGGAGAAGGAATAAACCTGTTCAGGGAAAAACAGGTCTTTTCCATAAATCTCAGGATTTTCAACCGGTACTTCGCTTTTTGAACTGTCAAAATATGGTAAAATTTTTATATTCTTTATCTCATGACTACGGATTATTGTGCATTCGATATAAGCTATTTCTCTGTCTTGTAGATTGATAAACTTGGAAAAATAGGGTAAAACAGGAGCTTTTTTTACCCCAATATAGTCTGAACTATTCAATACTTTAGAATCAATTCTAGAATATGCATTGTTGAAATTTGTAACTTTTCCTATTGAAAAATTCGGATTATTGAATTCAATCTCCAGAAAAGTATCCGTAGATTGTACTAAAGTCATTGGTTCCTGAGCAGAAACCAGACAAAATAATTGCAGACAAAGCCAAAGAAAAATCAACTTTCTAAACATAATTATCTCCTATCCTACATGCCTCGAATCGTTTTTACAATTATCTTAAAAAAATGTCAATTAAATACTTTGTATTACAAATAAAATTATGTCTAAATACGTTTATAATTTACTGAAGCTGTTCCCAAAAATCCCTTCTCTTCTATCCACCTGCAATCTTACAATTTTTCTTTGATATTATCTGCGACTCTCTTCATTCGTCATAAGCAATAATTTGGCATCAAGCAATATTTGAAATATTAGGTAAATGCACAAATTGAATAATCCCGAACAATGCAGTAGATTTTTTGCGTCTGAGCTAACCTTTTGAATCTGGATGACTCCCATACTCGCTCAAAATATATTTATTATATGTAATCGCTCGTATGTAAGTCACCATTTTTCAAAATCTTTGGCTCATTCAGCAAATCTCCACTGCATTATCCGGGATACTCTTTCGTCCTATCGGACGGTGATTGATGTTTATTTATACCTTCAGCTAAAGCTACAGGCTAACCTCTTACGTCCTACGGACTTTTGAGAAAAAAGAAGTAAATGCTTAGCTAAGCTTGAATGCAAAAATATCTATAAAATTATTGATAGTCAAAATTAAATAAAGAAGATTGGTAAATTTCTGAAAGAAAGAGACAAAAGACCCTCATCCTTCTCTCTGGTAGGGAGAAGGAATTAATCGGTTGAAATTTGTTATAGATATTTAATCGTTTTTGCTTATTATTGATCAATTTGCTATGTTGTTTTATTATAACTCCTAGGCAATCACTTCAATAACACTGCCTTGCGAATAAACTCCTTTTTATCTGTCCTCAATTTAAAGAAATAGATTCCACTGCCAACTTTTTGCCCGGAATTATTGTTGCCATCCCAGCTAAAGCTGTAATTCCCTGCTTCCAATACTTTGCTTGTTATAAGGGTTTTTATGTGTTCTCCTTTAATATTATACACAGAAAGGTTGCAATTTGCATTTCTTTCAGGAAGTGCAAAATCTATTCTTGTAGTCGGGTTAAAGGGATTGGGATAATTCTGGGACATCGCATATTCTTTAGGAACTAAAGTGTTATCCTCGGAACCAACATAATCAAACTCCAGCACATTGGATGTATCACTTTCAGCATTTGTTCCGTTCTCTGAATTATAAATCGAAGTGACATAAATAATGTAATGTCCACTTCCCAACATAGTTCGCTCAAAATGTGGACTGGTGGTGTTGAAAGTTAAATGAAAGTTATTGAAGTTCCAATAGATTTTATAATGATTAAATGATAATCTGTTTGAATCAGTTATTGTCTTTCTTTTATTTGTTCGGGTAGTTTGTTCGTCAGCCCAGTTCAAGACGATATGATTGTCCTGAATCGTATGCACTAAATTAACCGGGGGAGTAAGATAATTGAGTGTGTAGTCTGCTGTAACAGTTTGATTGGCAATAACCACTACATTCGTCTCCCTTGTTTCATAACCCGGTATTCTTGCTGTTAATCGCGTTTGTCCCTCAATAAGATCGATAGTAAAGTTTCCATTAACATCAGGATGTGTTATGATGCTGTCAGAAAAAATTGTAGCATCTGTAACCAGACCATTTCCTCCATTGAGAGTTATGTGACCGCTTACAGTTCCGCTGGGCTTAATAAACCCATATATTTTTATATCATCAAAAACAGCAAACTGGGGTGTATATTCTCCCGTGAATGTTAATCTCCAGAAAAACTGTTGATTGATTGCGTTTGGAAACAAGTTATCACAAATAACTGTAACAGATTCTACTTGTGCAGTTTGTTCAATTGAAGCCCAAGCAGTTGTGCCTAATGCCACTTGATCATATGTTCCAAAAATAACCGGAACTGTCCCATCCTGATTATAATACTTGAAATTAACGAGAAATTTCTTGTATCGCTTTGAGGGAATTAGCTTTGATATTATTATCCGTGGCATTTCTTCGCCGACATATTCCATTTTTACTTCTGTACCGCTCTCATTAATATATTGAGCAGGAACAGCTTCTGCAAAAAAAGCCTGAAAATTGGGAATATAATTACCTTCAAAATCTTCTGAAAAAATTAACTCGGGTGCCCCGATAATGATTTCAAATCTAAATACTACCTGGTAGAATTGGTTGTAATTAACAGTAAATGTTCCATTTACTATTTCTCCTGTATGGACAGATTCAGGAATATCAATAGCAATGTTTTGGGTATTTGTTGTCCCGGGAGCTAAAATTGGAATTATGTATCCATCTGGTGAAATAGAAACCGCCGTATTATCAAAGATTAAACTGACATCACAGTTAGCTAAAGGAATATCAGAATCGTTCTTTATGGAGAATGCGATGATCCCATTTTCTCCTGATTCAAGATAATTGTCATTTTCTGTAGTGATCTGATATCCATTGATAATAGCATTCGGAGCTTGTACCTGAATTGGAATATCAAATTCCTTCTCAGTTTCTCCGTAAGTAATATGTAGAATTAAAGAAGCACTGTATCCGTTGGGACAATTGTTGGCTACGGTAAACTGCAGATTTCCGTTATTATTGCTCTGGTTGTATCCCAGATTGTTAAGCGTGGTATTAGCTTGATTGATAGTAAGTTGATTCGTGGGTGAGGTTAAATGTAAATTTATTAACCCACTTGAAGTTAATCCGATATTTTTCAAAGCTAAATTTATGTTTATAACTTCATGATTATTGATAATGTTATTATTATTGCCAATAGTCTCGGTAAAACTAATCTCATTCATAACAATGAAAGCATTCTGGGGTGCTGTAGGTGGACCTGTGAACAAAAGTGCCATATTATTTGCCAGCACTTTGGCTGAAACAGGATAGTTATTACTAAAAGTATATTCCAAGCCTGATGTGTTTCTGCGATCTGAAATTCCGACAGTACTGTACTCACCATGATCGTCTTCATATCCTCCATAACTACCTGTATCAGTATTGTGAACCTCCTTATACTGGAATTTGATCTTACTGTCGCCTAAAGTAGTAGCATTAAAAGCCGGATCACTGATTATCACTTGGAAAGTTGCCGGTAGATTATCAAATCTGCTTAAGAAATCAGACCATTCCACGATCACCTGATGTTGTGGTTCATCATAATAATAACATAACTGACTGTTACTTGTCAGCAGATCATCCCAGAACGGGGCAATAATACCTTCAGGAACCATTGGTCCGGGAATTGAACGGTTCATCCATTCTATACAGTTGGAAATACCTGGAACGATAAACCCGTTTGTGCAGATCGACATTTTGTCATAGATTGTGCCATAGAATTTGAAAGGAAAGGGTGAATCTATTGTAGTGATCTGCCCTGAACCTTCTGTATTTGTGTCCTCACAGGGTATAAGAGTTCCACTACCTCCATACGAAGGAGAAATCTCTATCCAATTGTATTGAGGAGAGGAATTGTAACCTATGTCACTATCATCATAACAATAATAGCCATACTGCTCAGGTCCTGTCGGATCTGTAATTGACGCATTTCCGAATTGGATCCTCATATCCATAGTTTGGCTCATATTGTCTGAGTTACCGATGAGTTGGAAATTCAATAAACTGCCCTTGATTATTTCTGAATTGGCTGTTAATTCAAAAGGATTTGCACTCAGCTGGACCATTTGCCCTGGCTCAAGGGTCTGAATGTAACTCAATGAATCACTGAATACAATACGCGGATCATTTGTTCTTAAGACCAAATTCAGGTTACTGATGGGGACAGAACCCGTGTTTTTAAGACTCAATACCACTGAACCGCTTTGCCCTGGATTGATATAATTGCCCCCGGGTCCATTTAATACGATTCCTTCAAGAGTTAAATTCCCCGATTTTGCCTGTAAGGAAACAGCACAAGGCCAGGAATTGTTCCCGGAAACAATGTTCAGCATTGCTGATAATTCAGTTTGGTCCGGGCATAATCCGGAAATAGACCCATTAACAAAAACCTGGGAGACTGCTTCTGAATTTGCCGGGATATTGCCAAAACTGATGTTACCGGTAGTAAATGTTAAATAATTATTCAGACTGGTTATGTTGGCACTGACATTATTAAGTGCGGTATTCCTGTAATTCTTGATCTTGACCTTAAAACTGATATTTGTACCGCTTTGGAAGGGTGTGGCTTCTTCAAAACTGACAAAGCCAGCTCCGGCGTTAGTCTCAGAGATGTTTATTGTCCCTAATACAGGAATGTAATTCTGTAAGGAAGCAGTTATTTTCATTTCTCCTGTTGTATAACCTGCAGGAAGTAGTAGTCTTAAAAAACCTTGAGCATTTGTTACTCCGGAGATGAATACTTCCTCTCCTTTCCACAAACAAACCCAGACATTCGCAACCGGTTGGCCGTTGGAAGTTGCCGTAACATCAACCTGATTGGTTCCAATGCTGATCGTCTGAGGATATTGTAATAAAAGTTGGGTTGGTTTCCTGGTCCATAGTACCATTCCCGGATCACCCATAAGATTGTTGGCTTTTGTATAAATACTGACATAATTGGCCGGATTGGCCGGATAGTTTTCCACTAAGGCAATTTTACCTCTGACTAATGCTTCTCCTATAGTGGGCAATTGTTCTTTGTAAATTCCCCAGGCAATTCCGCCTGTCAGAATATTATTTATACAGGTATGGGTTGCACAGGATGAGCCGATTGCCGCTACAGCACCTTTGGGATATGCGACAGTTCCTGCTCTTAACATGGCCTCTGTCTGGCATTCTTCATAGTTTAAATATATTCCCGAATGGCAGGTAATTTCACAAACAAAAGGCAGCATATACCCATTTGTTAAACCATAGGTATCCTCTGCTGTCCAACCACTGTTCCCATAAAAACCCCTGTAAAAATAAGCACTGACACCTTGATTCAAAGCATCTCTTGTTTGATTTACAAATGGTTCATTTGTGACCATAGTCACCGTATTGTCCGGGTTGTATTCCTTGATCAAATCATTGATATAATTCATCGTGATCTGGGTGGATTCACCTGATTGGGAGGCATCACCCACCAGCAAACTTCTCTCATACCAGCTGTCATCACTTATGAATGGTTGTGATTCGTATTTGAGGATCTTGTTCACAATAACAGCCAACTGATTGTAAGTTTCAAAAGACAATCTACCGATGATCATTTCCGGGAGAAGATCATCACCTTCAATCAGAGTATAGTCATAATCTGAGGTCATAAAACTGGTGGCGAGTTCCTCTGAATAAGCAGGTATCATAAAATCTCCGGAAGCATCACCAACCAGACAGACAAATTCAGGCGGATTCTCCCAAGTGTTGTAGGCCTGTGTCAAATAATTCTTCAAACTCTGTGTTGTTGTTCCAAGGTTAACCATATTTTGAGTTACCACTTCATAACCCTGCCTGTGCTTCCAGTCTAATAAAGGTTGCAAAATACTTAAAACCTGTGCTTCACTGTTTTCATTTGCCGAATAAATATACACATAAGAACCCTTCGGCAGGTTTGTTGCTGTTTCTCTCTCATTGTTGATGCTGATTGATTTTATTAAATTGTTGATGGTAGAAGTCATTTTATGAGAAGTTGTTTTGTTACTTTCTTTTAAAAAGACTTTTAGGATAATCTTATCATACACTTTTAGTGTTTTCTGAATAGGATTATATGTAAAAGGTGAAATGGTTAAATTGCTTAAATTTGTACCTCGCATGATCATAGGTGGAGAATAAGTGTAAATTTGCTCAGGAAAAAACTTGTTTTGTGCATAGATCCCGGTATCTTCCACCGGTGTGTCGGCCGTTTCTTTATCATAGTAGGGTAGGACTTTTATTTCTTTGTTTTCGTGACTGGCTATTACACTGTATTCTATGCGATCAATTTCTTTGTTATAGAGATTGATAAGTTTGGAGTAGGAAGGCAGTGTTGGTGCATTAAGGTTACCAATGTACTCGTCCGATTTTAATCCTTTAGAATCTATTCTAGTATATTCGGTGCTAAAATCATTAACTTTTGTTAAAGTAAATTCGGGATTATTGAATTCAAGTTCCAGATAATTTTCAGTGGATTTTGTTAAAGTGATAATCTCTTTTGCAGTTAAAGTACAAATTAATTGGGAGCAAAAGCATAGTAAGAACATCCATCTAAGCATAAATATCTCCTATTCAAGTTTTACTGGTTCGAAGCTAAATTGGCTAAAAAAAATGTCAATAAATACTTTGCAGTACAAATACTAAGTCAGTCGTCAGGCGTCAGTCGTCAGGCTTCAGTGGAGAAAGGGACGAGAGAGGGGAGAGGAGTCGGTGGATATTGTTATTGTTGATATTTGTTTAATATGGTCTGAACACCAAGGAAGAAGGTGGTAGTGAGGTAGTTGTTAGTACCTTACAATTAAAATACTTTCAATTCTTGGCAAAATATTAGAAGCCAAAATGGACTGTATGGACTGTATAGACTATATGGACACAATGGACGATAGATGGGAAAATGGAAAGAAGTGATTGCAGTTTAACCCGAACTTCGCAGTAGAATCTTCACAATCTGGCTGAAGCTAATGAATTTGAAGAACTTACAATCTCACTCACCATATATTTATTATATAACTTCGTTCGATTGCAAGCCTTCACTTTTCATGATCTTCGACCCAGCTTGTAAACCTCTACTGCACAATCCGGGTTTAACCTTTTGGTTCTGGCTTGTCCAGGTTAGGTTTTAGGGCGGATTGATTGATGAATTTTAGGGGCAAAATACTAAAACAGAGTGTGATTCACACTTTAAACTTGACACCAAGACCGGGGAAAAAATATAAGTTTCTTTGTGATTAGTGATTTAAAGGGGCCTATAGCTCAGTTGGTAGAGCTCCCGGCTCATAACCGGGTGGTCAGAGGTTCGACTCCTCTTGGGCCCACCAATATTTAGCCGTTGCCTTAGTAACGGCTTTTTTTTATAGTTGAGGTAGTTATGAGAAAATACATCATAAATCTTCTTATTTGTTTAATTATGTTAACTTTAATTTCATGTGTTCAAAAAAGGAAACAGATTGTGTACCCACCAAAAGCCGTTAAAAAACCTAAAACATTCACGATCATGGATACTAAGTTTGTGGATAATTATGCCTGGATGAAAGATAAGAAAAACCCTGAAGTGAAGAAGTATCTCGATGCCGAAAATAAATATACAGATTATATGATGCAGCCAACTCAGGATTTGCAGAAAAAACTCTATGATGAATTTATTTCCAGGATCAAGGAAGACGAAGTATCTCTGCCTGTAAAAATGGGAAAATATCTCTATTATTCCAAATCGGAGAAGAATAAGCCCTATGATATTCATTTCCGCAGGCTGAACAAGTCGAATTCTGTTGAGGAAGTTCTTCTGGATGAAAACCTGCTGGCTGAAGGCAGTAAATATTTCGATATGGGAGTTTATGAGATCAGTCCCAAACAGAATATACTTGCTTTCAGTGTTGACTCAGATGGCTCTGAAAAATACACATTGTATTTTAAGGATCTAAAAGCCGGGAATCTTCTTAAAGATAAGATCAAAAATGTTGATAATGTGGAATGGGCTGCCAATGATGAGTATGTCTTTTATACAACTATTAACGATGAATATCGGGCAGACAAAATTTATCTCCATAAGCTCGGGACAAAACAAAGTACAGATAAACTTATCCTGGCTGAAAATGATGCCTCCTACAATCTGGATGTCTCTAAATCGAAGTCCAAAAAATATATTTTCCTGACTTCTGCCAATAAGATAACTTCCGAATGCTATTATCTGGAAGCTGTTAAGCCCTCAGCCAAACCAATTCTAATCCAACCCAGAATCAACGGGATGGAATATTATCCCGAACATAAAGGTAATAAATTCTACATTATGACCAATTATAAAGCCAAGAACTATCGGATTGTCACAACTCCGATCACCAAACCGGATTTCAAACATTGGAAAACTTATGTAAAAGCCAAAAGAAATACGACTATCAGTGATTTTGATCTGTTCAAGGATTATTTGGTAGTTTACGAAAAAGTGAAAGGTTCTAAGCAGATAATGTATAAGAATTTTGCTACCAAAAAGACCAAATATATCAGTTTCCCTGAAACAGATTATAATATTATGGATGGTCTTAATTACGAATTGAATACAGATATCCTGCAATTTGAATATGAATCTATGACAACTCCTTTGACTGTTTATGATTACAATTTGAAGGATCAGACCAGAAAGGTCGTAAAAGAATATTTGCCTCTGAATCCTTATAATCATGAAGATTATCAGACAGAATATAAATGGGCTACTGCTAAAGATGGCGAGAAAATACCGATCTCTGTTGTTTATAAAAAGGGGATCAAACTTGATAAAAATACCCCTCTGCTCCTATATGCTTATGGCTCTTATGGTTTAAGCGAGGATGTCTATTTCTCAAGCACAAGACTAAGCTTACTGGATCGTGGTTTCGTTTATGCAGTTGCCCACATCAGAGGTGGATCAGAAATGGGCATCAAATGGCATGAACAGGGAAAGCTGTTGAAAAAGAAAAATACATTTAATGATTTTATTGCCTGTGCTGAATACCTCATTAAAGAAAACTATACTTCACCCGAAAGACTGGTAATTCAAGGTGGAAGTGCGGGTGGAATGTTGATGGGTGCTGTTTTGAATGAAAGACCTGAGTTGTTTAAAGCTGCTCTGGCTGAAGTACCTTTTGTAGATGTTTTGAATACTATGCTGGATCCAACTCTGCCTTCTACTGTCCCGGAGTACGACGAGTGGGGAAATCCTCAGCAAAAGAAGTTCTTTGAATATATCTTATCTTATTCTCCTTATAACAACATTAAGAAGCAAAAATATCCCGCTATTCTGGTTGTCTCAGGCTACAATGATTCCAGAGTTTCCTATTGGGAACCTGCTAAGTGGGTGGCAAAACTTCGTGCCAATAAGACAGATAAAAATCCTTTACTCCTAAGAATGTACATGAATGAGGGACATAGCGGTTCATCCGACAGATATAGTTCTCTGCGAGAATTGGCTTTTGAATATGCCTTTATGTTTCAACAACTTAATATCGTAAATTGAAAATGATATCAGCAAAGAAAGTGAAGGGAATCATATTTCTCTTAGGTTTTTTTCTCTTACTGAGTGTCAATCTACCTGCATCTGAAGTTCAGAAGGATAAAGTTATGCTCGATATCAGCTTAATGAAGGCTGATGCGTGTGAATTAAGCTCAACCTCAGGGTTGATCATCAAAGAACAAAGAGATGAAGGCAAAGAAATCACTGCTGATAATACAGTTACAGTATCTTTATCCGAGGAGAATCCAAATCTTCAGTATCACATTTGCCTGGGTGAGTTTTCAGGTAATAAAAACTTGCAGAAAGTGGCGTATACTCTGCTGCCTACATACATTAATATCTGGCAGAAAGGCTCATTTCAAGTTACCGAAGTGATCAAAGCTTACACTAAAGAAAAGTTCGATGCTAAATATCTGGCAGAACAATACCTGAAAGATAATGGATTGACCAGATCCTATGTTGTGTCTGTTATCGATAACAGAAGTAAGGTGACAGTTACTACCGGTTCCGGCAAAAAACAAACACTAACCCTGCCGATCATGGTTGAATCCGAAGGAGAAATAGTCTTAAATAAAGATACTCATTATTCCGGATCTATCTATTTAATCAGAGAAGATAATCAATTGAATATTATTAATCATGTTGATCTGGAAGAATATGTTGCCGGAGTATTACCTTCGGAAATAGGCTCTGAAGCTCCCTTTGAAGCGATGAAAGCACAGGCTGTCGCTGCAAGAAGTGAAACGATCTTTAAATTGATCGCTAATCGTCATACACCGGAACACTTTGACCTATGCAGTTCAACCCATTGCCAAATGTACAAAGGTAAATTTGACCAGACAGAAGACTCTCGTAAAGCTGTCTATGATACAAAGGATGAAGTCCTGATTTATGAAGACAAGATAGTAGATGCTGTTTATAGTAGCTGTTGTGGCGGGATAAGCGAGTCCGCCGAGAAAGTGTGGGGCGGATCGATCCCATATTTACTCAGCCGAACTGATAACGATAAGAAATACTACCGTAATAAAAGTGATAATGCGATAGATTTTATTGAAAATGATACAGAATACTTTTGTGCGAACAACGAGTCGATGTCTTCCTGGGCCAAAAGAGCTTCCAAATGGGAGCGCACCCTCACCAAAGCACAGTTGGAAAGATTTACAGGTATCAGAGATATAGAAAGGGTTGAGATTATTGAAAGAGGAGAATCCGGCCGGATCATCAAGATGCGGATTTCCGGAAGTAATAAAGTTCAAGTCTATAATAAAGAAATGGCTGTGCGTCAGGCTTTCGGAGGCTTACCAAGCTCTTTATTCTATTTTAAATCGCAAAACCCTTATGTCATTGTGGGCAGAGGTGCCGGACATGGGGTAGGGCTTTGTCAGGTTGGAGCTATTAACCGTGCTAAAGACGGTCAGAATTACAAAAAAATATTGAAAGCATATTATACAGATGTAGAAATATCAAAGGATTGGAAAGATTAATGAAATTTTTTATTGAAACCTACGGATGTCAGATGAATGAATCTGACAGTGAACTGGTAAGTTCCATTATGATAAATGGCGGATATGAATTAGCGGATAGTTGTGAAGAAGCGGAAATTGTTATTTTTAATACCTGCTCGATCAGACAACGTGCAGAAGAAAGAGTTCTGGGACGCATTTCCAATGAGAAGGGCAGAAAGCTAAAGGATCCTAACATAAAGATCGGGGTTATCGGCTGTATGGCTCAAAGATTACAAAAACAACTAACCAGCAAGAAAGTCGGGGTTGACTTTGTTGTCGGTGTGGATCAATACCAGAAGATCCCTCAGATTATTGCTGATCTTGATGATACACATCGCATTGTCGAAGCAGACTTGAATACTCAGGAAATCTATGATAATCTCTATCCCTTCCGTACTGGCAATTATAAAGCATTTGTCACTATTATGCGTGGGTGTGATAATTTCTGTACCTATTGCATTGTCCCTTATGTACGCGGCAGAGAAAGAAGCAGAGCAGTCGATGAGATCCTCAAAGAAGTTGAAGAAGCAGGTAACAAAGGTTTCAAAGATATCACCTTGCTGGGTCAGAACGTAAATTCCTACAATTGGCAAGGCGTGCGTTTCCCGGAATTAATTGCCAGAATTAATGCTATTGAATCCATCAAGCGCATCAGATTCGTTACCTCTCATCCCAAAGACCTTAGTGATGAACTGATCAATGCCATGGCTGTTAACTCCAAGGTCTGCAATCATATCCATCTCCCTATGCAGTCCGGGGATGATGAAGTTTTAAGGATCATGAACCGTAAATATACTTCGGCTCATTTCAGAGAACTTGTTTACAAACTACGTAAAGCAATACCCGAGATCTCAATTACGACAGATGTTATAGCCGGTTTCCCGGGAGAAACGGATGAGCAGTTTCAGAGAACCTTTGACATGATGCAGGAAATAGAATTCGATTTCGCTTTTATGTTTAAATACTCCCCCCGTGAAGGAACAAAAGCTGCTGAATACACCAATCAGGTTGCTGAAGAAATTCGCCTGGAAAGACTGGTGAAATTGATCGATCTCCAAACTGAGATCACACATAAAAAATACCGTGAACAAGTCGGTAAGATCAAAGAGATCTATGTAGAGGATGTCAGCAAGAAATCCGAACAGGAACTCTGCGGTAAATCCACCGATTTTAAGATCGCAGTCTTCAATGGAACACCTGATATGATTGGCACCTTTGTGAAGGTTAAAGTTACTGAAGCTGCAGGCTGGACTTTGAGAGGCGAGATTATTTAATTTTTCTTATGGGCTGACGCAAAATGTCAGCCCTATCTCACTTTACTCCTAACACTTTACTGCTAACTACTAACCCAATTCCTCTCCTGTCTTAAAAACTTGCTTGACATAAATTAATATCCCCATATTGTTAACATTTGATGGGGGAGATATGCTTAAATCAAAATTCAAAATGGACAGTAATTCTAAATTAGTTGTCTTAACAGGTGCTGGGATCAGTGCCGAATCAGGACTTAAAACCTTTCGGGATAACAATGGTTTGTGGGAAAATCAAAGAGTCGAAGATGTGGCCACACCTGAAGCTTTTAAGAAAAACCCGGGAATGGTCTGGAGATTCTATAAAGAACGCTATGAACAACTCGAGTTAACCAGACCGAATAAAGGGCATGACGCTTTGGTTGACGCAGAAAATATTCTGCTGTATAATTTTACTTTAATAACTCAAAATATTGATGGATTTCATCAGGCTGCAGGTTCGAAAAATGTGCTGGAAATGCACGGGACTATTCACAGAGCTTTCTGTAGTAAATGTAGGACACCCTTTCCCATGGAGTCTCTCGATCTGACCAAAGATATTCCATTTTGTACGGAATGCGGTGGTACCTTAAGACCGGACATAGTCTGGTTTGGAGAAATGCCCTATTTTCTGGAAGAGATCGATGCAGCATTAAAAACTGCAGATTTTTTTATGGTTATCGGGACAAGCGGAGTTGTGTATCCTGCTGCCCAATTTTTGAATATGGCAAAATATTACGGAGCAAAGACGATTGGCGTCAATCTTGCCCCACCCGATAATATGCGGTATCTGGATGAATTTCATCAGGGTAAATCGGGAGTGATTCTCCCGGAATTGATTCCGATACTCTTTGGGGAATAATTAACAGGGATGCACAGGATAGACAGGATGTAGGTCAATTGTGAATTATGAATTATAAATTTTGAATTATGAATACTAAGGATTTTAGGAGAAAATATGTATTTGATTACAGGAATGAATGGAATGCTGGCTCATGCTTTTAGAGAATCAGAGTATTTTAAAGATCATAAAGGTGTGGATGAATTTGAAGGTGATATAACTGATTTAGAGATTTTAGAGAGTGTTTTTGAAAAGTACAAACCCTCAATTGTGATCAATTGTGCAGCCTACACTGATGTCACAGGTGCTGAAAAGAGCACAGAAATGGCATATAAAATTAATGGCGAAGGAGTTAGGAATCTGGCTCTGATGTGCAAAAAATATAACTGTAAGCTGATTCATTTCAGCACAGATTTTATCTTTCCAGGGAATCTGAATAAGTTTTATGTTGAAGATGATACACCTGATCCTGTGAATCTCTATGGAGCCTCCAAACTGGCTGGTGAAAATTATGTCAGGGAAATCCTCGAGGATTATTTGATCATCAGAATTTCCTGGCTGTTTGGTCCTAATGGCAAGAATTTTGTTTCCACAATCAGCAAGTTTTTGGAAGAAAAAGAATTTGTAAAAATTGTCTCGGATCAGTTTGGTAAAACCACTTACACTTTTGATGTTGTGAAAGCGACCGAAAATTTACTGGAAAACAAAGCTCAGGGTATTTTCCATTTTACCAATACCGGGACTTGCTCCAGATATGAATTTACAGTCAAGATCAAAGAAATATTGGCTAAAACCAAACCAATCAACTGTGAAGTTCTTCCCATTCTGGGTAAGGATTATCCGGATCCAACTCCGAGACCGACTTGGTCTTTCCTGAATACTGATAAATACGAAAAGGTGACCGGAAAAAAAATAACGAGTTGGCAGGAAAGTCTTGAGGAGTATATGTTAATCTAATTATTAATTATCAATTATTAATTATTAATGGGAGAGACGGGAATTTGTTGAAACTCGCAGGCATTGGTTAATGGTTAGTAGTTAATGTTAAATGGTGAATAGTAAAGAGTTAAGAGTTAAGAGATAAGAGATAAAGCTTTTCATCAATTCATTAATAGGCCCGGCATTCAAGCCGGGCAATATATGCCCAACCTTTTCTTCTCGGGCTTCAGCCGAATATTTACCCAAATGTGGCTTGTGAAGGTTGAGTTAATCATGTCTCTAATTGTCTGTGAAGTTGTCATTTAGACAAGTTCTTCTGAGGCAGATTAACATATTCCCTGTGATAACTAAATAATTACAACAATTTTCAATAATTTATTTGACAAACTTGGTAAGCTTTGTAAAAATAAACCGTTAGATTAAAAGAGGGGAATTTTAAGATATGATTAAATTACGCTGGTATGGTCAAAGTATGTGGAGGATTTGGACGGATGCAGTCAGCATTGTCTGTGATCCCTTTGGTGATGTGGGCTTTGATATACCACCCAAAATGCACGCAGACATTGTCCTGATCAGCCATGATCATTTTGATCATTGTAACATTTCTTTAATTGCCAATAAGGATGCTCAGATCATCAGGACTGCCGGAAAATATTCTACTGTAGGAATCGAGATAGAGTTGCTGCAGGTCTGGCATGATGCTTCACAGGGTAAAGAACGCGGGATTAATCATTTAATGAAATTTAAACTGGAAGGTAAAACCTTTCTGCATTGTGGAGATTGGGGGCATTTGCCTGATGAGAAAACACTTAGTGCCATCGGTAAGATCGATGCCTTATTGATCCCTATTGGAGGCAGATATACCATTGATGCCAAACAGGCACATCAGATTTGTCAATTACTGAAACCGGTTTTGGTTCTTCCCATGCATTATAAAGTTGGTAAAGCAACCAGTGGTATTGCAGATTTATCGGAATTTGTGAGTTTAAGTGATAATGTCCAAGAAGTAGATTCCTGTGAAATGGAACTTTCTCCGGAAATCTGGCAATCAACAAAAACATTGATTTTGGGTTATGAATAGAGGGGGGATTATGAATTTAAAAAATGAAAAAAACAAGAAAAAAGTACTTCAATGGTTATGGAGAGCTTGTTATATCAGCATTATTTTTTATGTTCTGATTGGCGGAAGAAACAGTGTACGCAGTTGTGTTGTAACTAAGATCAAGAGTAAAGAAATGATGAAGGAATATACTTTACTTAAAGATGAGAATAATAAATTACGATCAGTGAATAACGAATTGAAGAACAATCCGAAAGCTGTGGAAAAACTTGCCCGTGAGAAATTTGGTATGCAGAAATCAAACGAGAAAGTGTATAGATTTTACCCCACGACGAAAGACTAATTTTTAGTTGTTAATTGTTAATTGTTAGTTGTTAGTGTACGGGAACCGGGAAGACGTGGATATTATAGTGAAAATAGAGAAACAAAGAAGAGATTATTATAAAAATAGAAGGATCGTTAATGCAATTTCCTGAGTATATTATAGGTATAGATTTACATGGTACATTATTGAACAAAAATTGGACTATTGAAGAAGCAGAATATAAAAAACTGATTTCCAATATTACAGTCTTAAAAAATAAAGCTCAATTTTATATTTGTTCTGGCAATAATTCAGGGTTTCTCTTGGATTACCTGCCTTTGGAATTACTTGAGATCATGGATGGCTTTGTTCTGGAAACAGGCTGTGTGCTGTACAGTCAGGGAAGTTCCCAAATACTAACTTCCATCCAGCAGCAGAAAATTATGCGTGAACTGAAGAACAAACTGGCGGGTGAGGATTTGCCTGATTTTCTTTTTTTTGCAGACAGGCTTACGACAATCAGTCTTTTCACTCGTAATGAACAAAAAGGGAATTCTCCCGAAAAATTATACAAGCATATCAGGCATTTGCTGGAGACCTGGAATTTGACTCAGGAGGTGTTTTTAACTCATTCGGATGTGGCGGTCGATATAATACCTCAAGGTTTTCATAAATATGAAGGTTTGAGCAAGATTGCTACTCAGGTTAAATTTGTGGGTATCGCTGATTCTGTTAATGATCTAGATCTTCTGGAAAAATGTGATTACGCTTTTGTCCCGGCAAACTTTACTCCCAGCCTAAAATATTTTTTAACTAAACCTATGAAAGCGTTAGGAGAGAGTTCTGAACTTGATCAGAACAAAGTTTTCATAAGCAGTTATCCCTATACTCAGGCAGTGAACCAGGTACTGGAGTTTTTGGCAGTTAAAGTTTGAGACGTTTAATAGAACGCAGATTATCGCAGGTTAGGCGGAGTAACACAGGTAGAAAGAGATAGTTTGTAATGTGGTTTTAGCGTAATGGTTATTAGACGAAATGAAGAGTAAAAAAATATAAAGGAAAAACATGAAACATAAAACAGAACTTTTACTGCCTGTTGGTAGTATGGAAATGCTTCAGGCAGCCATAGCAGGCGGAGCAGATGCAGTTTACTTGGGTTTAAAGAAGTTTAATGCCAGAGGCAGAGCGAAGAATTTTACGTATTCACAACTGAAAGCAGCTATAGAATTGTGTCACAAAAAGAATATGAAAGTATTTGTAACTTTGAATACTTTGATCAAGAACAAGGAAATCAATGAGTTGATAGAAGTCTTGGAATATCTGAATATATTGAAACCGGATGCTCTAATCATTCAGGATTGGGGTGTATATCAGATCATTAAAAAGTTTTACCCTCAGATACCTATTCATGCCAGTACTCAAATTGGTGCTGCTAATTCTCTTGCCGCAGAGTTCCTGCACAAAAAGAAATTCGAAAGAGTTATATTAGCACGTGAATTGACTTTGCCCGAAATAGCCCAAATCAAGAAAAAAAGTAAAATAGCTTTGGAATTATTTATCCATGGTTCATTATGCTACTCATTTTCCGGTCATTGCCTGTTCAGCAGTTTTTTAGGCGGAATGAGTGCCAACCGTGGCTTATGTAAGCAGCCTTGCCGGAAAAAATACCTCGTCGGAAAAAATAAAGAAACATCTTTCTCTTTAAAGGATCTGGAATTAATGGACTGTGTGAAGAGCTTGAGAGACTTGGAAATAGGGTCTTTAAAAGTTGAAGGCAGAATGAAGAGTCCTGACTATGTATATAGAGTCGCCCGGAATTATAAGGAACTTCTTAGCTCACCAAAACCTCAGATTCCATATGCCACAGATTTTGCCAGAGAAAAAACCGGTTATTTTCTTTCAGGTTCTATTAGCAATGCTTTTACCAAGGATCAGGCTACCGGACAGTTTTTGGGGAGTGTGACCGAGATTTTTCCTGCGAGTATTGTGATGTTTACGGAAGGTTTCCTGGAAAAGGGAGACAGTATCAGAATTAATGACTTCGAAGATGAAAATACTTCTATGTATAAGATCAAGGAAGTTTCCTCACTTTCTCAGGATGTTTCCAATCCACTCAGAAAAGTTCAGATATTCGTAACAGGTGATTTCAAGATCGGGGATAAAGTGTATTTGACCGGTAAAGCAGGAACACACTTCACAGGTGATATTAAATCTCAGGAAATTCATTTGAATACCCGTTTGATTCAATCACGACAAGGTGAAATTACCAAGAGTATGTGGAACAGAAGTTTCGAGCTTAAGAATCCCAAACGCAAGATCTTCTTTAGGGTAGATAGTCTGGAATGGCTGGAATTCCTAAAGGAATATGAGCATGAGAAAGTAATTTTAAGACTCACTAAATCCCAATTAGATAAAGCAATGGACAAAACCTTTGCAGCCAAACTCAAAAACTATATTATCCAGCTTCCTCTATTCATTTCTGAAGGCGGAATTAAGTATTACCGGAGTAAAGTACAAGCTCTAATAGAGTTGGGTGTTGAAACATTTTTATTGAATCAGATCTTTCAGAAACAGATTTTTAACAGTGTGAAAAAAATAAATATATGGGCTTCGGAGAATATTTATGTCCAGAATTTGGCTACCTTACAAATGTTGGAGGAAGAGGGTGTGGAGAATTTTATCTACCCGCTGGAGTCTGATTTTGAGAATATGTTTGCTTTAAAGAAAAACAAAGCTTTGGTTCCCATTTATTTTAAGCCTGCACTTTTTACTTCGCGGATGCCTTTGGAAAATGAAAAAGCGAATATAAAAGATGGAGATTTGGTTTTGCAAACCTTTGTCAGGGACGGGATCAGAGAAATTGTGCCGGTGGCTCCTGTGTCTATTACCCAGTATCTGCCAAAATTGGAGAAACATCAGTTTAGTCAGTTCCTGATTGACCTGTCTTATATCAAACCTTCTAAAGAAGCACTCACGACGATCATGGAAGCAGTAAAAACAAGTACAAAAATTGAAGGTTCCAAACAATTTAATTTTAAAAAAGGACTTTGGTAAAAAAAAAGTGAAACGAAACTGATTTTCCAGCGTTATACTTGCAAATGAATTAATTTGGAGGTTAATAGTATGGAAAAGAAGAACGTTTTTATCTTAATCATACTTGTCAGCTTTTTCTCTTTGAACTTATTTTCACTTCCGCAAACAAGTGATGGAAAAAGTCCATTTGTACAAGTAATCAAAAATGTCAGAGAATCTGTTGTTAATATTAAAGTAGAAGGCGAAGAAAAAGCAACTTTCGGTAATCAATCACCTTTTGGTAATGATGATTTCTTTAAATTCTTCGCACCTCAAATGCCTGAAACCAGGAAATATGCAACCTCTGGCAGCGGCTTCATCTTCAAAAGAACCAAAGATGAAGTGTATATCATGACGAATAATCATGTTGTGGCTAAGGCCAAAGCAAAAGACTTCAAGATAACCGTTAATCTGGCTGATAAGAATAAGTATCCTGCTGAGATTGTGGGTTTAGATTCCCAATCAGATTTAGCTGTAATAAAAATAACTGTGCCCAAAGATGAAAAAATAGTCATGGTTTCTTTTGGCGATTCAGACATACTTGATATCGGTGACTGGGCTATTGCTATCGGAAATCCCTTCTCTGAAGGACTCGAAAGAACTGTAACCGTAGGTGTTATATCTGCTGTAGGCAGAAGTAATCTCAATTTTGGTAACGACTCTCCTGAATATCAGGATTATATACAGACCGATGCAGCCATCAATCCTGGAAACAGTGGCGGCCCACTCCTAAATCTTAAAGGAGAAGTAATCGGAGTAAATGCTGCCATAACCAGCACAAGTGGCGGGAGTAACGGGATAGGTTTTGCAATTCCTGCAAATATTGCTAAAAAAGTTGCCAATGATCTACTCGACGGTGGAAAGGTTGTCAGAGCCTATCTCGGAATTCTCCCTCAGGAAATTACCTCTGATCTTAGAAAAAGCCTGGACTTGAAAGAAACCTCAGGTGTCTTAATTGCCAAAGTCGAAGCAAATACACCAGCAGAAAAAGCCGGACTCAAAAACGGTGATGTTATCACAGAAATCGAAGGACAAAAAGTTCCGAATGTTTCCAAATTCAGATTAACTATCGCCAACTACAATGTTGGTCAGGACATAAATATTAAAGTTATGCGTGATTCTAAAGAAGTAACAATTAAAGCTAAACTTGAAGAAAGACCGTCGGACAGAGTTGCTGCTAACTTCAATACCAAAGGATCCATCTGGTTAGGCTTGAAAGTCGATAAGATTGATGGTGATCTGGGCAAGAAGATGCAGATCAAAGCTGAAACCGGTGTTGTAATTACATCTGTTGAAGCCGGATCAGTCGCAGAAAAAGCTAACCTGAAAGCAGGTGATGTTATCCTTGAAGTAAACAAACAGAAGATCAAAGATCTGGATACCTATGATAAAGTAATGGATGACGTACAGAAGAAAATAGAAAAATCTGATAATAAGGTTATCCTGCTCTATATCCAGACCAAGGATAACAATTTCCAATACATCCCCTTAACTGTTGACTAATAATATACAATCTCCTCCTACTCCATAAAGGCACTCAAGTGAGTGCCTTTTTTTTGGAACGCCGGCTTCAGCTGGTAATTCTGTATGCTTTAGCTTACGGTAACACAAACCTGAAGAGACAAATAACCAATTGTTCAAGCATATTTTGTAGTGGCGAACCTGTGTGTTCACCCCAAGGTATTTCTCTTGGGAGCATGGGCAGCTTGCCATGTAAAGCGTCAGGTCTGGGGAATTTGTCAGACGAGTCGGACTTGTCGGACATGTTTGGTGGGAAATAACTATAGAATTAGCCAATAATTCCTTCATGGCAAACTTTCAAGAAAACACTATCTTATCTGGAAAGGTTGGTGCAAAATGAAATTTTTTATTATTACTATTATATTGTTTACCTGTTTTACTTTTATTCATGCTGATGATATGCTCTGTCCGTTGGATTCTTTAAAGAAGATTAACAGTATCGACCGTAATTTGGCTAATCGCCTCAGTCTATTTACTGAGTACAAGGAATTTATTCAGGCAAGACTGTTCCAAGCATCTCCGGATTCCTTCCTACTTGAGATAGAATACAAGCAGCAGAATCAATTGTACAGAAAGACAAAAGTCCTGAAACAAAGTGAATATGAACAATTATTAGGAGATTTTCGCAGTAAATATCAACTGAGTTTGAATTCGGAAGACCTTCTCGATCAGGATGGGCGGATAATATTAATCGTTGGCTATGGGGTTAATAGTCTGGCTTATTATTCCTGGTCAATACCTTTGGCATTGAATCTGGATGGAAGTACTTTTGCAGGAGCTTATACTCTACTGACCGGCGGAACTATACTTGCAGCTATGAGTCTGACAAAAAAGAAGGAAGTTACAATCGCGGAAGCTAATCTATCTTTAGCTTTTTCCCAAAGAGGAATCTTGCACGGTTTTCTTTTGGAATTTATTATAACTGATGAGCCTTCCAATGACATGTTATTATTGAATTCTCTTGTCAGTGTTGGTGAAGGACTTTATGCTTATAAATATGCGGTTAATCAGAAGTTGACCGAAGGTGAAGCTGCTTCGATCCGCATCCACCATGATTTTCTGCTTACGGAAACTGGAGCTTTATTATGGATGACTAATAATTCTGAGATTTTCAATAAGAAATCTGCTCTGACCTTATTAATAGGATCTTGTGCCGGTGGGGCATATCTGGGTAAACAAATATCCGAAAAGATTAATTTCACTGCCGGGGATGCTATAGTCTTGCAGAATGCCTGGTCACTTGGAGCTTCGATTGCTTTAAGTACTGGAGTTGTAGGTGAAGCAAGTGAGAAAGGTTATGTTTCTTTATATGCAGCAGGAGCTATAGCCGGTTTGCTGGGTGGGGAATATATGGCAGATAGATATGATCTCAGCCGGGCAGATGGTAGTTATTTAACCTTGTCCACTTGGTCAGGCGGATTGATTGGGTACGGGACATCTTTGCTGATACAAGGAGATAGGCCAGATGCCGGACAATATAAAACCAGAGCAACTTTAGCTGCTTTGGGATCTTTGACCGGATTCGGCCTTTATACATATAGAATTGAAAGCAAAAAGATAAGTTCTAAAAAGCCTGTAACATTTTTTGAAGTGATTCCTGCCTTGATAGTTGATAATTCTGAAAACAAAAAAAAGATGCCTTTAGCTGGAATTGAAATCCATTTCTAACTAATGAGACCATTACTGAAAGTTATTTATCCACAAGTACACAGTCAACACAGAGTTCGAGAAAGATAATATGAACAATCTATCACAATTTCTTATCCTAATACATATCTTTTCGCAGATTTTTATTAGGCTAAAGCCTCTGAGAGAAGGTTTAGTTTATTTCATCCCCAGCATAAATGCCGAGTCTATTGATAAATGAACACCCCAAAATTACAAAACTCTCATAAGTAACTTTCTCTATTTCTCCTCTTTCTCAGTGACCTCAGTGAACTCCATGAGAGAAAATCTCTCTTAAATTCCAGATTAGTTACATTATTATTTTAGAGAATTGGGAATAATAATTTGGATTTTGGAACAATATTACTATCATATTGATGTCTGTAAAAGTGTATTATTGTGATCAATGTTTGATAATTGTGCAAATAAATGAAGATATTAAACCCTTCGAAATAATTATTTTTAAGAGTTATATTTATTTAAAAGTTGGTTAGTTAGGGAAATTATCTGTCCATGAGGAAGAAAAAAGATTAAAAAAAGATGTTGACTAAAAAAGAATAGTTAGCGAATTTGACTAAGTTACTT
>CAYQPF010000038.1:0-35379 GCA_964419225.1 uncultured Candidatus Cloacimonadota bacterium
ATAGCACTCAATATCAAAGAAGCTAAGGGATTATCTATGTCGTTAAGCATACTTGAGAAATCAACAACAAGAGTTGAATCCTCATTTATTGAATAATTGTCCGGCAGTGATATCGTCGGTGCATCATTAACAGGCGTTACAATAACACTAACCTGATCAGTTCCAGTAAGAGTACCATCACTTACGGTTAAGGTCAGATTCTCGGTTCCACTCCAGTTTTCTGAAGCTGTAAAAGTTGCTGTTAGACCATTTATGGCAACAGAAACATTAGCACTGTTTTGAGCTGTGATCGTTAAACTGGTATTATCAACATCCGTAGCGACTGATGCCATATTAACAATCAAGTTTCCATCTTCAGCGAAGGAATATGATGCCTGCAGATTTATTGCTGGAGCATCATTAATAGGAGTTACAATGACCTGCACTTGTGCAGATGTTGTGTTTCGCACTGAATATGTCTGGCTTTCTACTTTATGAGAATTTGAACCTCTTACAGATGCCAAAGCCGTCGCATTGTCATTAACTGTGAAGCTGATGTTTTCGCTGCCATTCCAGTTCAAGGTTGGAGTAATTGTCGCTGTAAATCCTACCACGGTTACATTCAAGTGTGATGTGTTTTGACCTGTGAGGGTTAATTGAGCAATCGGAGTATCAATATCACTGATAAACTGAGTTAAATCAACAACTAAAGGAGTATCTTCATTGGTAGTAAAACTTCCTGGCAAGGTTAGCACAGGTGCTATATTAACGGGTAATACGGTTATATTAAAACTTTGAGAGACAGTGTCCCTTAACATGCTTTTTTTAGTATTAGCTTTTCTAAAAGAATTCTCTCTATCATTAGAATAGCCATCGTCAGCAGATATAGTGACGCTGATTGAACCAGATACATTCTGTATAGATGAAATGGACAAAACGGAATCTGTTAAGTTAATTGTAACAATATCCGGACTGGACACTTCATAAGAATACGCCAGTTCTTCGCCATCAGCATCGGAGAAGTAGTTATTTAGATTAAGTACAATTGGAGGAGTAAAATTCTTCAAGACTTCAAAATCTGCTATTACATTTGATACCTGGGGAGGATCATTAATCGAGGTAACATTAACCTGAACAGTATCGCTGAGAATCATTTTGGTTTCGTCAGTAAGACTAAAAATTAATGTTTCTGTACCAAACCAATTTGCCGGTGCACTTATCTGGACATTATATGAATTTACTGTCACTGATAAAGCAGTATTTCCACTGATTGATAAAGAATAATTCGCGTTAGGCTGGAGATGTATATAATTGCTACAATCAAGATTTAGAACAGTGTCTTCAATAAAAATCAGTTCATCCGGCATACTTATTCCATTTTCAATAACCTTTACAAAGAAAACCTTAGCCGGGTCAACAGTTGATTGTAATCTGAGGGTATCACCAATACTTGCCTTCAGTATGTTTAGCTGAGGGTTATATAAAGTTTCTGATAAAGAAATGGTAGCCCTATAAATACCTGTGTTATTCCCTGTTTCCCATAATAACGGTTGTAAAGGAAATCCGGTACGCGTATTTAACACATTTAACTCGGTTATATCCTGAGAAAAGCTATTCCCGTCATTTCCAACAAGACAGAGGTAAATATCACTGCCCAGAGTTACTCCGAAAGTGTTTGGTTGTGTATCTACATTATCATAAGTAACCATTACCGAATCTACGATAGAGAGCTGTCCAGGTGTTTCCGGAGATGGTGCTGTAAGGATGGGTTGATAGGTTACCACCCCAATTGAACTGTTCTCATTATCATCATAAATTGTAGGATCAATTATTCCCTGGTCACTGCGGGTTCCCCAAAAATTATTAATGTAGGAAATGGCACCGGAAGTAGTATGTCTGATATTTTGTACCTGGTTAGTAGAGTTTTTATTACCGAAAAAATTATTATCACTCATTTGTCCTGCTACACCCCAAACAGCAAAGGGTCCAACATTATTGGTAATTAAGTTCTTAGTAATAGAACATGTACTGGAACCTATATAAATTGCTGAAGCGGAAGAATTCACATTCACATTATTGTAGGTAATAGTGTTTTTCTCAATATTTACAATACCACTATTACACATCACAGGAGCACTAGGACTACTACTTGTACGTCGCAAAATGTTATACGTAATTGTGTTCTGATAAATGTAAACCGAATTGGCAGAACAACTTAGTATGGAGACCCCATAGGATAAACTGCTTGTGTTGTAACTGAAAATATTGTTAGTAAGATTGTAGATAGGGGTACCAGTAGTATTGGCAAGACTACACAAATAGCTGGAAAAGTTGTTGCCTATGAAAGTATTACTATCTATTAATGCAGAGCTATTGACATTGAATGCGATTGCCTTAGATGTGTTCACATTAGTGCTATTTTCGGTATTTGCTGATAAAGTGTTATTGTGAAAAGAGAGTGTTTTAGATGTTATACTTAGTAACGAACTGGTATTGTTAACGCTACCCCAAGTATTATTAGATATTATATTGGAGGCTATTTCAGCATTTTTTGCTATATTCAGAGAAAATAGCAAAGAACTTTCAGAAGTTGAGAAAGAAGTATTATGAGTGATTTCGTTATCGGCGAGTATTAAGGAATCAGCAGATATGTTAAAAATACCATAACTTGAAATATTCTCATGAATCACATTGTTCGTAAAAACACATAGTGATGTGTTCACAAAGAAAATATATGTTCCTCTATTATTATTGATTGTACAATTAACAAACTTCTTTCCGCCTCTAATACTGTATGTTGTACTTTCATTACTATTATTATTGCTAATTATACAATTGTTAAAACTCCCATCAGCAGCCCAAACACCATAACCAACATTATTGGAAATATTACAGTCTGCAAATTGAATGCCCCCCATAATACCATAGCCATTATTGCTACTAACGGTACAATTAGTAAAAATTGACGCGGAAGAACTATTTATACCATAGCTGGCATTATTTGTCACAGTACAGTCTGCAAATTGAAGCCCCCCAGTTATACCATATCCTCTGTTATTAGCTATTTGATTGTTTATTAGAATTGCTTGTGGACTGCAAGAAAGAGCATTACAAAATCGAGAAATTGTGTTATTTTTGTAATACATTCCTCCGGTTATGCCGATACCGGTTCCGGTAACGCTTCCAAGAAATAAATTATTAATAATGTAAGAACCCTGACCACAAAGCATAGCATTATTAACATTTAAAAATTTGCTGTCTGCAACAAAGAGATTAGTGTTTACACAACTTATGGCTGTGGTATTAACATTTTTGATACTTGTATAAGTGATACAATTTCCTGAGACATATTCCAGATTATTGAGTAACAGATTAGTACTACTATCATAATTAATGACTATTCCACTCCAAGAACTATTTTCAGAGTATCCGACAAATCTTACGGAGTCAGTAGTTGTTCCTTTACAATAGAAATTACCTCTTAAAATTAACGCAACATCACTGGCAAACTTTAAGGTAACACCTGCTTCAATTGTTAAATCTTTTCCATAAGCTGAGTTTGGATTAAGATTTAACCAGTAAGGAGAATTGGCAGCAATCAAAGTTCTGTGATCAGAGATCAAACCATCAATTTTGGGAAAGGTTTGAGAAGTTTGGGGTACTGTTGAAAGCATCCAATAAGCTTGTCCATTCATGTTGGCGACAATCTCAGTTCCATTTTCAAAAACAGCTTTGACCTTCCAGAAGTAGGTTGTTCCTACTGTCAGATCTCGGGGGGGGTAGAGATAGTTGTTTTCTGTTGTATAGATTGTCGTGGCAGCAGCAGCAAACACAGGACTGGTAGATATATAAAATTTGTAGTGGAAAGGAGTGACATCCCTCATTCCGGGCGATTCCCACTCAAATTTTGGAAAAACATCCATATCTGTGGAAAAATTTGAAGGTGAGGTCAGTTGAAAACTCGAATTTGCTTGAGTGATGCTGATATAATTACTTTTCTCTGTAGAAAAAGTATTTATTCCAACTGAAATTGTTAAAGTAACCGTATAATTCCCTGGAATTGTATATTGATGTGATGGATTTTGTTCTGTTGAAGAATACCCATCTCCAAAATTCCATAAATAGGATATTGTTGAATTTAGCCAACAAGATAGATTAGTAAAGTTAACAGTTAAGGGAGCATAACCGGAAAATCTATCAGATGTAAAATCACAATTATTCCAATGAGTTAAGAGCGGATACATTGAGCCACCAATGATCCAATAATTATTTGTTCCATTTGTTGTTTCACCAAAAAAATCCCATCCTGCACTGGTGAAAGTAACAAGTGTCTGCATCTGGGTAGTAGTCTTACCTGTAGCAACACCGTAAGTTGAAGTTGCTCCGGAAGTCTCAGTGTCCCAAAAATTAGAAGACATATTATACCCATATCCTGTGGCACCGCAAAATCCTTTATTCGTTTGAGTAACCGCACCAAATTTTACACAGCCAGTAGAATAACACTGAGAAATAGATGAATCATTACGCCCTACAAATCCGCCGAAAGATGTCTCAGTCCCGCTACTTCTTGTCAAATCCCCACGACTAAAACAATTACTGATGGAAGAGGACTCAGAATTTTGTCCTACCAGTCCGCCGACAGAATATCTACCACTTACGCTTACAGTGCTGTAACAATTACTAATGGTAGAAAAAGAATAATTATACCCTACTAGTCCACCAATATGATCGATTCCACTTACAATTCCCGTGTTGTAACAATTACTGATAGTAGAATAATAATAATTATACCCGACCAGTCCGCCAACATAATAGCCCCCAGTAATATTGACATTAATTAACCCGAGGTTTTCAATTGTAGCATTTTGAGTACAACCAAATAGACCTTTGCCTTGGGTATCTGTTGGACAATTGATGAATAAATTGGAAATGGTTTTATTATTGCCATCGTATGTACCATAAAAAGGCATAGAAAGACTGCCAATAGCTGACCAACCTGTACTACTATTCCAGTTTGTAGTTTCAAAGGCATTTATATTTTCTGTTTGAATATAGTATTTAGTCCATCTTTGATCCTGTGCCAAACCGTCAACGGTTCCTGGTGCTGTGATCCAATAAAGATTGTTTAAGTTGGCAATCTGGTAAGGATTATCAGAAGTTCCTGCACCAGCTGGTAAAGATGCAGTTTGTCCTGACAGAAATGCCGACATGACTAATAGTAGTAGCGATATAACATTTTTTCTCATGTTTCCTCCTACGATATTTTATTTTTAGTGTTTAGAATTATTATTGAGATTGGTTAAACAAAAAAGGACGCAACCTTCTTTGCTAACCGGGTACTGGCTACCACCAAGAGCAAATAGAAAGTGCGTCCACAGGAGGACGCAGCTCTTCTATATGATCTCTTGGTTGAAAAGTGCCAGTTTTCGGTTAAATCATATTAAGCTACATATATTATTAAAAGATTATTTATGACAGATAGATTAGATTATCCCATTTATCAATCTCCTTTGACTCAAGAATTTATAATTTCCACACATTAATTATGAATACTACTTCGTCAAGCAAATTTAATTATGCAGCTCTTAGTGGCATCAATAAATATGTCTCCATTACCTGATGCATCATTATTGGTGCTCCAGAGTCTAAGAAATCTGTTTTTACAGGCTGATCTTCAATGGTTTCATATTTAGATGGGAAATTCAGAGTAATCGTTTCGTGGTCTTTTTGTACCTTAGCTAGTTCTATCATGAAACAAACATTTAGGCTGGTTATGAACCGTTTGGCCTTTTCGCTTTCGTATTCCATTGACTTGGAGACAATCATATTCCCCTGGTTGTCTCTGACGCATAGATTAGCTCTATTCCTCTCATCGAACTCGATGTGGATTTTATTAGTTTCACTTACTACGTGTGGCTTCAGAGCTTCCAAGTTTTGGATCAATTCTTCTATATTAAACGTAACCTTCATTCCGATAGCCTCATCCTGTACGAGTACTCTCTTGTAATCAGGATACTTTCCCTCGATAACATGAGTAGAAAGACAGACGTTCCCATACTTTAACATTATTGCCTTGGGGATATTCTTTTCAGCATCAGAATACTTGATCCTGAAGTTAACAGGACTGTCATTGACATTACTTAGCGACTTGGAGAGGAATTGGCAGGCTTGTGGTTGGAGAATGATTTGAAATTCGCCTTTGCTGTCTGATGTTGTTCTGACTTCAGCGATCTGCTTGCCGTTCGTGCTGACAAAAGACATCTCGCTACTGCTGTTACTCATTAATATACCTGAGAGAATAGGTCTGTTGCTTTCTTTGCAAATGAAGGGAGCTGTCTTGCTTAGGGCTTTCTGCATAGCTTCACTGCCGATTACTCCCTCTGTAATATGATGTTTCTCAACATCTGAATACTGGGGAATAATTGGAAATTGCTCTAAGTCAGCTGCGAGAAAATGTACCTCGAAACCACCGATCAGAAATTTTACTCTGTTTTCTAGTGGCAGAGGTTCTGCAATAAGAATGGCAGGCATTTTCTTAGTCTTCTCAATCATACTTACAAACTCTTTTGCCGGTACCAGAAATGATTCTGAACTGACAACGGTAGCTGGAATGGTAAGGACTGCATTCATCTCCAGATTAGTTGCTGCAATTTCTACTGTCTGATTAACTTGATTTGTAGTTATTTTAAAATTACTACAAATCGGAGAAAGATTTTTTGTGCTTGCAATTGAGAGCATGTTCTTCAGCTCTTTCTGATAATTTTTGGTGATGAGAAATGTGGTGGTAAACATGGGGGACTCCTTTTTTTGTTTTTTTGTTTGTGGTTTATATGTGGTTTAACAGCTAATCTGGCCAGGTTAATAGCTAAATGAAGATATAGGAAACTATAACCATGACGTTCGTTATTGCGAGATATCTCTCTTTTGGGTTCATAATCAATCCCGAAAAGAGGTATTGCTCCTCTCTATTATATATATAACATATAATACCAGAATTCGTATTGAGAATTGTCGATACCCCAGATTATACAAAAAAAGCTCCTGTGTATTTACAGAAGCTACATAATAAGAATTTAACGAATTTGCTATTTTCAATCAATAAGAATGATGTAAAATAATCCACTTCATATTACCAGTAAAAGACTACTGGGCGAAAGTCTAAGATTCTTCTGTTTATTGATTTTTTTTATCAGAATTGCATATTTTGACTCGATTATTCTACCAGTTCTTATATGTATATCATTTTCATCTCTCCAGACACCGCAAATATATACACACTCGTACTCTAATTATATGTATTTAGACAAGTGTAACAACACAGTTTGCAATATTTGTTTCTATACGCAACTAATCTGCAAGGATACATGTAACATGCAAAACTATGCATTCTCAAAACCATCACAATTGGTCACAATTGGCTCCAATAAGTTATTTGATACTATCACTATTAACATATATGTTATTTACTTTTTGATATCAATTAGAATATTCCAGATTTCTATTATTATCACTTATCATAAACTGAAGCAAGAGTAAAGAAGCATTTCAAAATTACTATAGCAGCTGACGGAACATTGTTGGTTAATTTTTCAGAAAGTCTAAAACTATGAGTATCGGAGTTTTATTAAATAAATCCCTAACACCAGTGAAATACGGTATTAGGGATATGTGATGTCATCAGATGTCAATTGTTGCAATCACACCAAGAGCAACAAACTTGGCCGGCTCTTGCTGATAAGTGATTTATCGTTTTTTCAAACGGCTTAACGTATCTCGCTAAGCTGTCATCGCCAGCCTTAAGCTCCTCAATGGCCACATTAGCAGCATACATATCGAATTTCTTAATTGATGGCAGTACTTCACCGAATACCCATTTCATAAATGATTTTGCTTTGCATGTACTGCTATTGAATATAACACTGAACAACCCACTCTCACTGATCAGCACAAGTTTTTCCTCTGTTTCCGGTAACCCAAGCTGTTTATGATCAAAACGTGTAATGACTTTGATCTCCTCCTCATCAAGACAGCTGATCATTGTTTTGACATCAGGATAACACAGCAATTTGACTAAATCATGGACGATATACCAACCCTCGCCTACGTCATCAATAACAGCTCTGGTTTTTCCATACTCTTTACTGATAAATCTATCGAAAATAAAAAGTCTGTTTCCATCTCTTGAGGGCAGTGCTAAGAATTCTTCAGCGTCTTCTATTTTTTCAAAAAGAAGATAACCACAGTGGGGGCAAAAAAATCCAGGCATTAACTTTTGATCAATAATTATCTTTTCATTTGCAATGACCACAGATGGTAATGAACGTACATCATCTCCTAATTCACTATCTGAATTATATGCCACTTCAAGATGATCAACCACACGATTACAGCAATAGCATCTTCTAACTTCCTTTTCATTCATATTGTCATTGGATAATACCGGTTCAGTCTTGGTTTTTTTATTATTTGAATTTGTTTCAATTAGTGTCATCATGGATTTCCTCAAGTTTCGGTTCTGAATTCACATTAACACTATTATCATTCTTGGTATTATCAAATGTGACAGCATCCTGTGAAACTTCTTCAAGAGTACTCATTAAATCTAACTGACAGTTGTCAGAATTAATCACTTCAGCGGATTGATGAGCAGACGTTTTTTTATTCTTCTTTACCGGCTTTGTTGCTTGAGTACTCTTTTCTCTTTTCTTAGTTTTCATATAATACTTTTGATAGGCTATAATTGAAGAATTCAGATCAACATTGAATGCATCTTTGATTCTCTCAATAACCAGCATAGAAAAGTTCCTGGAGTGATAAAGATATTGACTGATATTCGGAAAATGAAGGTGTTTCGCAAATCCTTCATTTGTAAACCCATGAGAAATTCTCAGGATGTTTATGGGATTCACTTTAATAGTATTTTTCATTTTTTCTCCTTTACTGTTATGTTTTTCATCAATTGTGCCTAAAACCCTAAGTATTTTACTCAATTACTTAATCAATCCCAGAGTATTCGGATTAGTTTTAGAGCGATATGCCATCTGAAGGAGTATTTCGACTGTTTTGAGATGTTATCAATATTAAAAAAGCTTGACCATAATCCCAAAAATTAACATTTTAGCTTTGCACACAGGAAATGCTATTTCTGGGACGACAGGCGTGAAAACTCCTTGTCGTCTTTTTTATTCTAACCCATAAAATTCACCTCCGAAGAGCTTTCTTATTTCTTTGAATCCTACCTCCCTGGAGAGGAGATGCAGATTTCTTTTTTCTCGTCTAATTCTGCCAGCTACGATAGCAGGATGAAGTTTAATGGACTTGGCAAATTCATCAATTTCTGGTACAGAATAGTTTTCATTACTGGATTTATTAAATTTTGTCCACTCTTCATCTTTTATTAGCCAATAATTAGCAAAATTAATTGCACTAAGGCACATATCATTTCTAGGGTAATCCAAAATGTCAAAAATAAATGAGTTGCTTTCGATGTGATGCAATGCAAGATGGCCTAAGGCAGTAAAAAGGCTAAACCAGAACATGTCAATTGTATCATGGCGAAGAGTCAGAGAGATAATAGGATATTCAGAGCAGGGTGGTAGAATTACAGCACTATCAATGCATGCATCTTTTAAATGTGGAAGTATAACTAAATGGATTCCATGTTCAGATAAAAATCTTTGGGCTTGTAATGGTCCATCTGGTAAGATAGTGAGCCGCCGTAGCTCATTATAATCGCAATCTGTCCACATATCCTTGTTAATTATATGTTGTTTTAATGCTATTTGTAAAGCCATGTATTCCCATGTTAGTAAAGCAGCAGTGTCTATTCTCGGTATGTGTTTTCTCAGTTTTTCATAAATTGCTGAATAGCTATTGAAGACAAAGTCAAATAGAGTCTTGTTACTAAAGAAATTTTCAAATAATTCCTTTTTATTTGGTTTTGTATGAGAATTAACATTATTTTTAATCCATCTTTTTTTTATAAGCTCTACATAGGGGAATTGATCCAGGATTTGATTGGAATTTTCACCATTGGGTTGATCATATTCAAAAAAGAGTTTAACAGGAATATCCAGGGCAATACTGAGGGCTTTCATCATCTCGAAAGTAAGACTTCTCTTCCTATTTAGAATTTGGGATACAACAACATGGCTCCCAAGAATAGGAACTAAATCTCTCTGCTTCATTCTTTTTTGATCCATCTTACATTTTATTGCATCTATGGGGTCTGAATAGGTGCTTTGAAATTTTTCCTCTTCATAAATCCTAATTAGCAGTCTGATTAATTGTTCCCTCTCATTCATCTCGTTTAGAGCCTCGGGATGTAATTGTGACTGTTTTCTTATTTCTCTTTTTGCTTGATCAAGTTCATCATCATTTCTGATAATTTTTAGTTCAAAACCACTCATAATTCCTCCCATATTCAAAACTTGGTTCCAAATAAATTAATTATAATTGTAATGTCAATAGAAATGTATGGATTTATTAACTTTCTACAAATTCTATTAGAAAAGTAAATCATTATCAGAGAAAAGAGTGTGGGAGAATCTCCAAAATTTCCAGCCAAATGCGTTAAAACAAACAATTTATATATAGTCGTTTCTTTTAATTTAATGGCTCTGTTAATACTTTTTATTATATTTTTTTAAAAATGAATTTATTTTATCCTTTTGCAGAATAAATTGCTTACAATTTAAGATCCAAATTAATTTTCTGCCAAATTCCTTGTTTGTCTCTGTCAATAACTTCCATTTGAGGTTAAAAGTGCCTAAAGAAGATATGGAAGAAGCAGGCTGTCCAATAATAGTGAGATTGGTATTATCAAATAGAAATCCATTGGGAAATGATGTCTTGATGAAGTCTTTCTTTTTTTGGATAATCTTTTCCATAGCAATAATACTGTTTAGCGGTAACCTAAGTTTAGCAACGGCTTCCTCATATTTGACGATAAGACTTAGAATCTGTTTGTTGAGACAAGTTATTTTATCTTTTTTTTCCCTGATGCCTACTCGGTATTTTTCTAATCCTTCAGGGTCTTTTCTTTGAGACTTAGAAGAAATGGCTAATTCTAAAGCCTCCTCCAGTATCTTGATAGTCACCAAGTGCATTTTAACATTAGAATAGATATCCTGAGTTTTAGCATAGCAATCATCGATTTGTACCCAGTATTCGTTTTTATATGTATCAGCGTCCATCCTGAACTGACTCATTAGCTCATCAAAAGTTTTGTTTATTACTTCAACACGACCTCTAACATGGTTATCCTTACACCTGTAATACCTATAAGTCTTCTCAAGCTTAGTGGTCGGTGAATATTCAAGTAACTTATAGCATTCTGAACAATACAGGGATCCCTTTAGAAAGAGTCCGGAGTCCATAGCATTTTTATTACGTCTGTCCTTTCTGGTAACTGCCTTTCTGGAAAGATCGCTGATTATCGTACCGGCATTAATAAAAGGTTCTTCGGTCACAATGCTCTGGTGTTTGCCCTGGACCCAATTACTTGCTGACTTAACCATACCAATATACATAGGCCTCGTTAAAATACGCTTTATCTGATTGATAGTTTTCAACTCAGGAAATAGGGTGAGGATTTCTGTATAAGATTTTCCTTCAATAAAAAGTGTAAATATCTCCCGCACTTTTCTGGCTTCATTTTCTACTATGACTAACTCTGAATGTTCACCTCTATTTTCAAACCGATATCCAAAAGGGGGCTTTCCATGATGGTATCCCTCTGACTGCCTTGTTAAAGCTCTATCTCTGGTACCACGACTTGTCTTTTCACGTTCCTTTTCACTATCCAGAATTTCCTGCTTTTTTTGAATATCGCCAGCTTCTGGATTGTTAACAGGGATGACAGCCACTCCATATTCCTTTAGAAATTCATCTATTTTTGCATAAACACCTATGTCACGGGCCAGTCTATTCATTTTTTTTATAAGCAGGAAGGATATTTTATTGTCTGTCTCGTGGCGTTGTCTGATTTCTTCAAAAACATTGTTCAGCCCAGGTCGTTCCAGTTCTGTTCCACTGCATTGATCACAGAATTCCTGAACAATTGTATGTCCTGCCTCATCAGCATATTTGCGAATTAACTCCCACTGATCTGGTATAGTGTTGTGTTGCAGTTCTCCCATGCTCACTCTTGCATAGCTAATACAATAAACCTTTTTAACCTTCTCATCAGACATTCTAATTCTCCCTCTATCATTATTCTGAGAGTTATATAATATAAGATAGATACATATACTCTACCTGAGACTGTTTACCATAGATAATTATTCTATTCACGCTAAATGGCATTTCAGTCTAATTAACTACCCTGAGGTCTGTTACCATAACATGCTTCAGCAATCTACTACTTCTAAAAAATAGAAGAAAAGCATTAGCCCATGATTTTTGAAATCCTGGTCGCCCAACTTTCCGAACACGCTTAACTCCTTATTTTAATTCATTTTGCACCTTATGAATTAAAACTGAAAATGTCATAAGTCCTGTTGTATGTCAACATATTTAGTTGAACCCGGAACTTCGATACCAAAAAGATGGATAATTAATCAATCTGCCAATAGTCCAGAAGATCTGTGAATATTAAAATTAATAGATAATCTTAGTGTAGGTTTGAAGAAATATTATTGCTACCACACTTCCATTATGCCAGCAAAAATACAAATAGTCCGCCGTGGCGGACTAAACGGGTATAGCATTCCGCCGTGGCGGACTACTACTGAGCGAACACTCCGTCACGGCGGACTGTTTGTTTAAAACAATTGTTTTCTACTTAAACTGGGGTAACACAAGTTTTAGTGTATTGCTGATGAAATGTTGTTTGTTCCAGTATTACAGATAATTAATCTCACATTCTAAATGCACACTATCGATTAGAAATTATTTCCTTATCACTATTATACCTTTTCATTGAGTAGTAATTATCTAAGTCATTCCGATTAAATATTACCTTTCTTTTCATTGGTCTGATTGATGGTATTACACCATTTCTAGCCATGATGTACAGTGTGTTGAGATTAATTCTTAGATACTCTGCTGCTTCCTTTGCTGTTAAATAGACTTTTTGTTCCATGTTTCCTCCTTTATGAATAATGTGATATAGTTGAGGAAACTTTAGTATTCATCATAGATTTGGACAAGGAGTTGATTTGAAAAAAAATAAAACAATAAGTGTCTTAACGTGGTTTTTGTCGGAAATGTGGAAGCGACCCCTATATTGGTTTAGCTCTGATATTACATGTTTTCATCAGTATCAATGTTATATTTTCCTTTCCTTAGGACACTCACTTTTTCACCTTCAATTAATATATAGTCAGCGATTTGATCAGGATCAGCAACCTCAATTGTATAATTCCCTATCATTTTGTCGGCTTCAGTAATAAAAGTTAGAGACTCACCAAAGAAAAACAAGTATGCACCTAGATTATGTCTAAATAGACCATCCTCTGAAAATGGATAGTTCTCAAACTGGATATCATTGTATTGGGATTTAAGTATAAATGTGAATGCTTTTTCAGCTTCAGCGATAATGGCTTCATCAGTACCTGTTATAGAGCCAAGATCGTCGAAATTGCTATCGACATCATATGTTGTAACTTCCAAGGTATGAATTTTAAAGAAGAAAAGCATGATTTCGTCAGTCACCCTTGATGCATATTGCATAGGGTGTTCGTTTGACAATATTCTTAGCCTTTTATCATGAGGTTGAATAACTAGCCTTTTCAAACTGTCGTTCTTCTTAGAAATGCCAACATAATGTAAATGATAAGTCAATAGCTCGCGATATTCTTCTAAACCATCAAGAGCTGGGTGGTTTATGCTTTTATAATATAGTAGAATATCCGGAGTAAACCATATCAGAACATTATGTCTATTTGAGTCTACCAGTCTGAAGAATTTATCCCCTAGCTCGAAATCAATTTCAACATCATCTTGTTCAAATTTCTGATAGTATTTTTTTAGGTATTCAGATATGTCAAATCTGAAGAAATGTTTCTTATCTTCACAAATTAGGAATCCTTCTAAGTAAGGCCCCAACTCTAAATTATCAAGGATCCTCTCTTCGTCGAAATCGAATTTTGCTTCATGCCTTTGTCCAATCATGTATAGATTACTTGTTTTTAGTATATCTTGGACGCCCTTATCATTTTTTAACCATTCTGCTTCTTGATTAGAAACTGGTGGATAAACAAGCACTATTTTATGTATTTGTATTTTTCTACCCATTACACAATACTCTCATTCTTCATGACTATGGGTATTGGAAGCGAAGCTGTCACCAGCAGAAAACTGCCCTGCAATGCACTGATAATAAATAGATTACTTGTGTAGTCCATTAGAAATCTCCTCTACTACCCTATACATCGTCGGCTTAGTTATGCCAAACATATCACATATCTCACCGATAGTATTTTTCTTCTGGCAGTAAAAATCATATATTGCTTTCTTTTTTGTCATGTCCAGCTTGGATATTCTCCCACCTTTCTTACCTCTGGCTCTGGCGGCTTCCAAGCCTTCTAGTGTTCTCTGACTGATTAGGTCTCTTTCGAACTGGCTTATACCTGCCATAAAAGTGAACATAAGTTTACCCTGAGCTGTTGTTGTGTCTAACCAGGATTCTTTCAGGCTCTTGATATTGGCTCCCTTGTCCTTTATCTTCTCCACCAGGGCGAACAAGTCTTTGGTACTTCTGCCTAAGCGTGTCAGATCAGTAATAAGGACTGTATCACCTTCTCTCAGTCTATCAAACAATCTATTGAGTTCCGGTCGATCAGCTTTAGTGCCAGTTATTTTCTCCTGGTGAATCTCATCGGCTCCAGCTTGCTTCAGTTGGTCTAACTGCCTGTCCAGATTTTGTTCTATTGTTGAAACTCTTGCATACCCCAATATCATACTTACCTCACTCTTTTAGCTATAAAGATCAGTAACGAAAAGGCTAAAAATTGTCAAGGCTTGACTTTGATTTTATTACTGGAATATATGCCAACTACTTTGGCTTAACTTCGTAGGGAAATTTCCATTGAAAATTAGTAATGCAAACGGCCGTTTGTATTACTATTCCACATCGGTAAAATTACAACAATTTTTCAAGATAATATTTACTTTTTTGAGTCTTCGTGAATGGCATGGAATATGATGTAGGTTAATCCAGAGACATGTATTACGTTAATTATGGAATTAGTAAGAAGAAGTCTAAACATAGCAATCCCATTTCCAGAAAGAAGAGTTAGGATATAATTTGTAATAAGAAAAATCTGTGTTAAAAAATAAAATCTTAAAAGTGCTGTAAGATATCCTTGTACCTTATAATAGTTGACGATATAAGAGTCTGGGCGTTGAAACATAAAAATTATAATAGCACCGATAAAAGCTATCATGGTCACAGTAAAAGATGCGATAATGGGACATATAATATCGCACTTTTTATATAGATTTTCAAGATTCAGGAACAGCAGGCACAGGAAAGAGATTACACCAATAATTAAGGTTGCTGAAATTAGAAATATCGTAATCAGTTTTGTACAAGGTTTCTTTTTCATCTGTAAACTCCTCAATCATTAAACTCAAAACAGAATTTTGTCTGATAATTGTTTCAATTTTTTGAGCTACTGTTGCATCGCTCCCTTTTTGAACATTATCAAAAATTTGTCCAACACCTATTAAAACATATTCTTTAAGAGACTCATTAGCCATTTCTTTCGCTTTAATAAAAAATTTTGTAGTGTTGCTGTCAATATCCAAATTATTAAGAATGGAATGTGCCGTATCGTTCATTGGTTTTCTTGTTGTTGGTGAAAAAGAGATATTAATATGCTGAACATCTGAAAGTGAAGCATTAAAGAAGGTTTTTAAAATTTGACAAAATGCATGTTCCGGGGCTAATTCCATAGAAACGGTACTTAAAAAATCCAACTTCTCAACTTCATGCTTAGTGGATTTTTTTGTCAGAGGAAGGCAATCAAAGACAAGTGGGATACCTACGCTTTTTAATAGAGAGTTTATGAAGTTCATAAGGTGTCCGGATTTGGGACCTAAAAAAGTAGATGCAATTCCCAAATAATTGTCTCCGATATAAACATAAGAAGCAAAGCCAATAGTCTCATTTAAATCTAGTTTGTCTTTTATATCTGCCTGATTGATATTGTCTGTTTGAATGGTTTTTATTATCTCATGGTCTTTGGTCACGATAAACAAAAACACATTGCCTGAGATATGAAAGAGATACGGAAAATCTTCCTCAATGTTCCAAGCCAATTTTTGATAAATCATAAGCTTTCTTTTTGTATCCAAACCTGTATAGATCTTCAGAAAATTCACAAGACTAACTTGATATCTTTTAGCCTCATGCTCGAAATAATACTTAAAATAAGATAGTTTCACTGCATACCTCCAATAATTTTTTGATAATATTTAAAGAATGTGTAATTTAATAATACATGAATGAATTGTCAATTACATAATTCTATTAGCAGAACAAGCTGCCCAAAATATTCGATCTTTTTAAAATCAAAGGCATTACCCTATATAATTGTTTCTTGTATTGAGTTCACAAACTTAGTCAATATGCTCTATAATATTTCTTCTCTGACTAGGAAACCTTGGCAGGAACCATGTTCAATGATAAAATTGAGTATTTGAATGGAATTGTCTCTTAATTGTTTTGTCTGTCTGATTGCCTTCCGTTCCCGTATGGAGCATCGGTGCATGAATTCTTCAATATAATATATTGTGTTTACAGGCAACTCTACATATGAGTTATTTATTATCAAGGTTGCTAACCAATTAATTCCCTGTCTCCAATAGTGTGAAGCAATGCCGTTTAGCACCTTAGCTATGGATAAGAGGGTGACTGGATTTGCCCCCATCATTTCCACCACTTTGTCGTAAAAGTACAAATCTTGAGGTCTTAGCGAATGCCATTCTTTAATTCCATCAATACAATAATGAAAGGCTATAAGATATGATTTAACGATATCTTCACTTTGACGTTGATTAACTTTCGAATAATATTTTACCTGATCGAAGAAAATATCCCAAATTATCCAGAAAAGATCTGGTTTTTTGATAATGTCTTCAGCTTCAATAATATCATCAAACAACTGATTTAAGTAGCGATTGAAGCTTCTTATTTTGATAATCGGATCAAGGTAGAGTTTGATGTCTTCATGATCTGAGAAAAATAGCATGCATCTGAACTTTTTGAAAAATCTGCTGATCTCACTATAGTAATCCCTTTTGAAATCCTTGGAGATTGTATCAGAAATAGTTTTAATAATATTGATTAGCATTTGTTTGAGTTCATCATTCACAACTTGAGATGGCATTATCTGCATTGCCGAGATAATGTATTTGAAATCTATTCCGTCTATTACTATGCGTTCAGCCAAAATTGAGTTATCTAGTACAGAGTTTATAATCCCTGAATTCTCTTCTACAAATGCATTAAGCAGACTTTTTGTTACTTTGCTGTTTCCTTTTCTCAAGTTGTCCATTCTGTCATTTCTACGATATTCCTGATAAGCAGTAACAAGTTTTAAATAACCGAATATCAGGGATTTCACATCGCTCTCGTTTTCCTCCCATAACATGTTGCTTATTCCATACCGTGCAAATTCTGCGATATTGTACTCTTCAAGTAGTATCTTTAATAGTAGTTTCTTTACATGCTGAACAAAGCACGGATACTTCTGTAAAATGAGACATAGTGATCTTATCGTAGGTTCTGAGCCATCCGAAGTCTGATATTGGTAATTATCCGATAAAAGGTAATCGGCGTATTGGAAAATCGTGTTCTGACAAAATGTAATTATTTCTTCATTTAAAGTATTGTGGAAATCGATAAGCAACACGGCACAGACATACATAGGTACAGAGCTATAAAAGATTCTAAATTCTCTGTCATCAGCCTGATCCGTATTGATGAGCCTGTCCGAAATCAATTTTGCTTCAGAATATACAGTGATGGGGTACTGTTCGAAATTTTCGTACTTAGTGTATGTTTCAGAATCTTTTCGGAATCGTGCCTCTGCCCACAATTTCAAGGGAACATGTATCATTTGATCAGCGATTTGTTGCTGGCTCTGCTCGCTATACTGTTTTAGATTGTCATCCATATCAGGAGCAGGGGAAATCACAACTTTTCCATTATCTAATTGTTCCATCCCTCTTAAATCCATTCTGGCAAGGAATAATCTCCAATCTCTATCTTCATCTCTCTGTTCATTCTCAAGAGGAAGCTCTCTATAAAAATCATCAAGAATCCCCCATATAATATCTCTGTATCGAGCTGTTTCTTCTTTTTCATTATTAGTTATAAACTGATAATTTTTAACTAAGTTTTCTATTCGTAATTTTCTGAAATAATCATCACATGTTCGAATTCTTTCATCTTGATATAGCATTATTCTATGTTGTCCGTAATACATAGAGTATATAGACAAGATACGCTGATCATTCAACATTCTTTGAGTATCATAGACATAGAGTTCCCTAATTCTTATAAAAACTACAGCGATATTGAACAACTTTTCTGGATATGCTTGCACTACACTTAGAATAACTGCTGAAATAGATGCTGACTTTGATTTTTTAAGTAGGTACAGGCATATTCCTTCCAAAACCTCACTTTTTAAGTGCTTTCCTTCTTGCAAGAGCCAACGTTCAAGAGCCATGTGAACAGACTCTATGCAGTTAGAAGTCGAGGTGTGTCCTCTGTACATGCCCCAAAGATGCCCCCCTATATACTGTTTTGTCACTGCTCCATCGTTGAAAACAAATGGAATTTCTTCAATTTCATCTTTCCTTCTTGACTGTGAATAATTTTCGACAGCTTGATTAGTAAACTCTACAATAAAATCTAACGCTGCTTGGGGATGAAATCTCAGTAATCCTGATAATGGTGTTTGCAGTGCACTTACAGGATGATATACGTGTGTAAAGTTTGAAGAAAGACCAAGAGCTTCTTCAAAATAATGCATTTCTGAGTATTGCTTTTTTTCTGATGAATCTTTAAGCCAAAAGCGATTCATTAAACGTATCACTAGATTCGGCAGTGCCTTAATAAACTCAGAAGCTTCCGCAAGTGAAGTCAAAACTTTCTCCGAGAGTGGATCCAAGCGTAGTTGCTTGCCAGAAAGAAAATCGTCATAGAACGCTGTAATCTCTTCCTTTAATTCACCAGAGCTATATAGAATAACTCGCACAATGGACTTTTCGATACTCTTGAAATGATGCGGGAAGTAACCGCTTGGCTCCAAGCAGTTTTTATAATAGTGTAAAGCCCAGATCCCTGCTTGTTTTGTTGTTGCTCCATCATGGTTCGATGTTGTCCAATCTTCTAATAAAGATAAAATTAATAATGGGAACTTATCTG
Organism: uncultured Candidatus Cloacimonadota bacterium; assembly: GCA_964419225.1. GTDB lineage: Bacteria > Cloacimonadota > Cloacimonadia > Cloacimonadales > CAYQPF01 > CAYQPF01. The sequence goes on from CAYQPF010000038.1 coordinate 19,364, forward strand.
ACTCTGCATGATTAACCAACAAACCAATAACATACTCCCAACCTGACCCACGTGGTTTAATGATTTTAGTTTTTAACTGAGCGAATTCTGAAGAAGAGATTGAAATTTGAGATATTGTTTCAACATCAGGTTCTTTACAAGCAGTTCGCAAAAGAAATATCAGTCTCTTAAGTAGTTTGTTATCATTCTCTGCGAATTGTGGTTTCAGTAAATTAAGAAATAGACTTGCTTGGGAAGAAAGAAGAAGGGAAACTAGTATTTCATCTATCCAATAGGATGGAATTTCTGTGTTACGTGATATAGCAAGAACATGAGTTTCAAATCCACTAGGACCAGAGATTAATTTTTCGAATAACCACTCTCGAAATGCCCTTCTTACTGGTAATGAGGAACCAATTTCATTGAACATATCATTAAAATTACCATGTTTAGCAAATGAGAACTCAATTATCATATCAAGTGCCCACTCCTCATAGATATCATGAGTAATAAAACATAGAGTAGAAGTCGTGTGATTTTCCAGTATTTCGTCCTGAACCAATGCTGAATATGCCTCACTGTCGTTCGGAACTGGGAGGTAGTATGATCTCTGCTCACAACGTTTTATTACTAATTCCATGAAACACCTTGCTCTACGTTGATGGAGATTATTTTTCTGATAATCAGATTTTTCAATCCTCTTCTTCCAGATGCTTTCCTTAAAATCAGACAGTGAATTTGTCTGATCACTCTCTATTAAATTCAGATACTCACTTAGATACTTTGGGATACGCACATAATCTATAACCCTCTCATTGCTTGGAAGGGAGAAATTATGTTTATGCGACAATTGATCAAGCTCATCGATTGTTAACGACGGAAGGGATATATCAATCGTTTTGAAATCAAACAATCTAATAAGATCATCGTAGTAGCGAGTTCTCACAGTAAAGATGATACTCCAGCCTGCTTTTATTAATTCAGCTACAAGTGTATTAAACGGACTACGATTATCGAAATCCGACAATGCTTCTGCTGAATCGAAAACAAATAGCTTTCGAGAGGATTGATTATGATCCCTGTTTAATGTTTCGATGCTGAGAGAATTGTAACTAGAAAACAACTGACTCTCATGGTCAACATTGAATTCACTTGTTTTGACAACATAGTAAGCATCATACTCGCCATTTTCAGTGAGAATCTCTTTGATAATTGCAGTCTTGCCTACACCACCAAGACCATGAAGAATCACTGGGTGTGACTGTCTCAATGCGACCTTAACCTGGTTAATAATAATAGAGCGGTCGAAATGAATATTTTTACCAGGCGGATCAATACTCATTTTAATCGGATTTAGAACATGTTGAGTGTTTTTAAATAGATTTTCTATAGCTTCGATTATGCCATGATCAAGAGAAAAGAAATACTCACGAATGGAGCTATTAGAATCTTGCATAAGTTGTGCTTCGAAATGACTTGGTACACGCCAAACAAATACAATATCAAGAGACCTTGCATGGTTTTCAATATCTGTTTTATATTTTGGTACTATGTGTTCTTTCTGATTCATTGAAATCTCTTTGTGTGTATAAAAGAGTAATTTATTAAGATTAGGGTTGTCTCGCTTGGCTTTGTCTATGCCATTAATTATAAGATCCTTGTTACCACTTACTCCATTGGTAAGGAACTTTGCCTGAAAACCAATATTATCGCCTTCATGCTCAATTGGTTCCGTTTCAATACCAGCTTGGTTAAAATACCTAAAAATTCCATTAGGACGGTTAAACTCATTGCAGAAAAGAAGATAGCAAAGTAGCTCAAACTTTCCTTGTTCTTGTCCATTGAACTTGGCTTGAAAATTATTCCAGTTGATGTCTGTTTTGTTTGGCATATTATCTCCTATAACAAATCCTTTGTTACTATTTTATAACATCTACTTCACTATATATACTGCTGTCAATAATCTCTGATTCATTTCAATATTTTATTCTCTCAATGTCGAATCATACTCAATTTCCAATTTTAAAAATTAGTTCTTTATTTCTATTATAGGCTTCTATGTATCCATCATTGGAAATTTTAATACCTAAACCATGCTTGCATAATGCTAGTGTAGCTGCTTTTCTGCCACCACTTGAACTTCCACCTTTGACTTTTACAATAACGCCTGATGCAATATAATTTCCCTTATTGTCCAAGATAGTCGCTCCATCTATCGAGGCTAATTCCAGTCTCGTAATTCTATCTAATTGATGAAACAGTTTCTTACAAATAATTTGCTCTAGTATTTTAACTTTAGGGTTCATCGATTCTACTCCTAATAGTTCTTGCTCCTCAATTAGATCTTTTGTTCCATCTAAAGTTTCTGAATTGACAAAAACTCCAATGCATCCTCCTGTGCGAGAAAAAGCAAGATCTAATGCAGTTCTGTATATTTCTTCACGTAGTATAATATCCGTCTTTCGAGCTAGTGCACTGTTTGTCATTTGCTTTTGAACAGTATCATGTTGGTAGAAAGTCCAATAACCCATTCTTTTTGAGAAAACTATATTATTCTTTTTAAATATCAATATATCCCCATTTTTTGTAAGAGTTACACATATTTTTTGCTCATTTGACCAACTAGCTAAATTTTTAAATCTAATTGGATAATATCCTTCAACATTTTGATTATCTGAATTTATTACCTCATGTTTAATGAATCTTCCCATTTGATCATAAACCATTATTGAATCATGTCCATTACTAAGTACTTTAATAAAATCTTTTTTCATTAAATCATTAAAGACTAAGTCCGTTCCTTTTGCTAACAGATCAATCCCAAATGAAACAGAAATTCTTTGACCTTCATACGTGGTTTCCGCCCAGTCCGTTAAAGTTAGTACTAAGTTATAGAAAAAATCTGACCTACTACAGACATATTCACAAATTGCTTCTGTAGTGACAGATTTCAAGATTTCATTGTTGTATTTATCCTCTGATTGATATATTCTCATAGCCTTTTTTAGAAGACAATTAATGAACGATTTGTCATCAGCAGAAAATGATTGCTTTCTGTAAACTTCAATTCCAAATCCAACTCCTTTATACGGCATTAATCTCAATGAAGTGCTGCCTTTATAGTTGGCTACTATCGGAATTAGACTTTGATCATACTTTGGCAAATCTTTAATTTCACCATTAATTTTCATACCTGGGAAAAGAGGCATTATTAATTCAGAAATTGCCCTGACAAATATATTAACACTCATTTCAGTTTTAGTCATGAATTTTCTCCAATTTTGCATTATGCACATTCTCTGGCCAATTGTTCAAATCTCATTGACTCCCAGCGATGAAATACCGTTTCCCTTAAGAAAATGATTATATTCATAGTATTATCTTCCTTTTTTCTCATGCTCTCAAGCAGAATTTTGTATCATCCTACTATTGCTTGCCTTGCAATATCAGATTCGAAATATTTCTAGGGTAATTGCTTAATAATAACTTTCATATTGTTCTCCATTATTGTTCATACCTTTCTATGTACTTCTGATTCTCTACTAATGATATCTTCAATATCGCCTTCCAATAATTCTGCCCATATTCTTCTTTAAGGTCTAGGCACTCATTCTTTACTTCATCTACAATATCGTCTATTGGCATGTTCTTCCTCAAATATCTTTTAATTTCCCTATCCAACTCAGATATTATTTTATGACTATTTTCTCTGAATCTCTGAAACAAATCTAGTCTAGCATAATGTACTTCAATAAGATCAAATAACTCCCTATCAATATTGTTTCTATTATTAAGAAAGTATCTCAAATCAGGTGGTTCCAAGCATAAGTCTATATCAACAAACAAATATTGAACATCAGGCAATAAATCAATGTACAAATTTAAAATTGATCTTTTCCCTCCAGTTCTCCAATTAACACTTTTTTTGCTGTTGCACTTTGTACAACTTGGGAAAAGGTTAATTGGGTTAGCAACAAATTCAACAAACTCTTCCTTAGGAAGAAAATGATCCAATGAGCTAACTTCACCTATTGTACAGTTTTGGCAAGTATTTGAAACTCTTTTGTTATTGTCAGTCGTTAGCAATAGTTTTAAATCTCGAAACATTTTTCTGCTAAATTTATATAATTTTAATAGATCCTGTTTTGCCTGTTCATCAAAACCAAAGGGCTGTAGCTCTTCTAGTTTGTTTGAATAGAACTTGTCCCCATATATACTAAACAAATCAATAATATCTTGTTCGTATGTACGTAATCTGTCTTTAAATTTAGGATCGGTATGGGTAAAATGTTTGTTTATAACTACATTATTATAGAATTCAAAGCAATTATTCTTATACTCGATCAGATTTCGCATTTTGAACCTTACTCCTAATATACAATCCCAAATTTAAGCTTAAAGGAATGCTATCTGATACGAGCATTTTTTTTATTTCTTCATAGGTATGTCCTTTAGAAACTAATGCATCAATTACTTTTTCATAATGGTTTTTTATTTCTCGATTACCAAAAACTTCCTCTGTAAGAACTGTAAGATTTTCGCCAAAGGATTCAACTCCGATTTTTCTAATGGAAGGTATATTTTCTTCTCTCTCTAATATAAATACATTTTTGGATAAAAATTCCTGTATTACTAGTGGTGAGTGTGTTGTAATTATGCAGTAAGATTCAAATTCCTCAATTAGTTTGTAAATAACATTCATAAGTTGTGATACTGCATTAGGGTGCAAGTGTGTCTCTGGTTCATCAAATAGTATAAGAGAATCAAGTCTTATATGAGCGATTATTTCAGAAATGATGTATAAAGTGATTTTTTGGCCTGAGCTAAGTTTATTTTTGACTTTATTGAATTCATCTAAACTAACGCTAAGATCATCTGTCTCAACATCTTCAACAATAAACTTATCAACAAGTTCTAAATCAAGAAAGTTCAAAAGTATTCTCCTCCATCGTTTCATCCGTTTGAGTTCTTTAATTTTTTTCCAAGTTTTATGAAAACGCAAACTTTGCTTTTTTGAAGTAAGAATTTCTTTTTTGCCGTCAATAATTTCTTGTAACCCGCAGTATATGTAATTAAAACTTGAAGTCTTAGAAGGAATTTCAAAATCATCAAATATGCTATAAGATACTGCAATGACCTTACTAAATAATGGTGGACGGGGTACAAAATAATCATCTTTCTTATATGAAATATCAAGTGGAATTTGTGTAATTAGTTGTGTCTTCCCTGTGCCATTTTTTCCAATAATAGCATATATTCTAGTCGGTATTATTTCACTTTTATCGAATTGAAAATCAACTTCTAAGGAATCTTTCGAATACTTCGGAGTAAAAGTATATTTGAAATTATACAATTTAGTCAAATCATAGCCATATATTTTGTGTCTAACTTGTCTCAAAACTCTTTCAGCGGTATCTGTTCTTATTAGTGATTTGATAAAAATGCTATTCTTCTCAAATTTATCATTAATATCTGGAAAAAATGCAGCATCTTTTAAGGCAAGCAACACACTTTGAAAGTTGCTTCCAACAGCTATTTTAAGCTTTTCATAAAAAGAGTATTCTTGCCCCAAAGAACAATAATTGTTTGATAATGTAAAAAACGAACTTGGCATTTCATTGGTTACTTGCCTGCTTATACCATTAGTTATTTTAGTGTCACCAACATAAACAAAATCATCAAAATTCCTATAGAAAAATAATGAAAAAATTGTCATATAGCTATAATCACTCCAGTCACTATTGAATACTAGAGTAAAAGATGGAAATTTCTCTGGTGTTGAATGTGATGAGTAAAAATTACTTTTAGCCTTAGGATTTTTTTCAACAAAAAAAGGTATTCTATTTTTTATAATGTCGTCGTACAATTCCACATCATCTATTTTTTGTAATATATACTGTGGATTATCTTCATCATAATCTGAAACTGCTAAAATAAATTTTTCTTTTTTAATGTATGAGTTTATTAAGAGAACGTACTTCATTATTTCATCTTGGTTATACCTATATTTAATATTTACTATTGTTTCCAAAAATCTAGAAAAAATGTCATCGACCTCGAATAATCTCAATCTGGTTTTGAATAAATAATCAATATCCCAATCATCATTGTGTACCGTGTGCTTTAAAATATCTTCATGTGCATTTTTTAATTTCTTATCTTCGGATGGCATTGCATATAAATCCCAGATATCATTTAAAAAAGGTAAAATCCCTTCAATACTATTATCTTTTCCAAAAGGATCTTTTTCTTTTTTTAAAGCTTCAAACAATTCTGATTTGGTTTCTTGTGATATTTTTATCATCCTCACTCCACAGCCTTCATTCCTAGCATTTGATCTTCTCTTCCAAAACAATTTCTCCTATAAAGACATAATTAGATTTAGACAAACTCAACTTATCAATATTAAAGTTTTCCAATATAACTCCCACTTCTTTCCTATACTTAATTTATTCACAAATACAATTTTACCACTCATATTAACTCCTTTGGAAATTAACCAGTAAAATCAAATGTTTGCTGATCGTGTTTCAGTTGTTGTCTTAAAAGCATCTCTGCTTCAGGTGATGCACTAATCTTAAGGACAATAAATTTTTTCAAATCATCAGGGGGAGGTGTTGTAGTGGTAACAATATATTGAAAAGGACAATTTTCTCCATATTCTGATTGAAGGCTGGCAGCCAGTCGCAAATATTTACTATACAGACCTATACCCATATCTGCTTCACGAGGACTATCATGAAGTAAAAAGTCCGGCAAATTTGACTTTTCATTCACTGTGTTGTAAATTAAACAAGATAAGTCAGCTAATAAAATCGAAAGAGTATTGATAGCCTCTCCTCCTAATTCCTGTCCTTGTATTATATTGAAAGCAATATTTCCTTTGTCTAGAATTACTTTTCCGCAAGAGCTGTCTGACGGCAGGAGTCTGCTTAAGATATTTGAAAAAATTTGAGAAAGCAATTTACTATTATTCTCAAAATTCCCTTGTATGTTTTTTATCCTCGATTTCTCTTCACTTATTTTGCCTTCGATTTCCTTGGCTTCAGTGACGAGTTTTTCCAATACGGTGTTCTTGGGTGGATTAACCAGCTCTTTTCTAAAATTGTCAATATCCTCAACTAAGCGTAAGATTCTATCCTTGTTAATAATCAGATTATTGTTTTTTCCATTAATCACCTTCTTTTGTGACTCCCAATAACGTATTTTACAATTAATTTCTGCTTTTTCATCTTTGATTGGATTTATGATTTCCATATTTTGATTAATTTTAATATTAATCATCTTCGCTTGCTCTAATTGATCCTTTCCGTCTAAAAACTTTGAAATTTCCTTTTGCTTGTTTTGAATATGATAGCAGTCTTTAATTAAAATGTCTGCCCTTTTACATTTGGAATTTAATATTTCATCCAGCTTCTTTTTATTTTCATCCTTTTGTTGAATATCAGAATTGAGTTCAGAAAGTTCTTTTTCAAAAATTATGTTTTCAAGTTCTAAAGGTTGTAAAGCATTGGACTTTTCATTCAATTCATTGTTAAGTTCAGAAATTGCCTTGTCCATAGAGGCAATACTAACATTGTGATCATCATACAATTTTTCCAGAGTTTGACATGCAAACAATGCTGTTTTACGTAAAGTCTCATCCGTAATAATGTCAGATTCATAAACTAACCCATCTATTGCCAGTGAGCTATCCTGTCTAAATAGCTCCTGTCGAAGTTTTCTTTCGTATATGTCAGTACAAACTATAGGTTCCAATCTTTCTTTTTCAATAGCTGATGTCTTCTGTTTTAGCTCATTCTCTAATCGTCCTAGTTTTTTTGAAGATTCAATTTCATCAGAATGCAGCAGATCAAGCAAAGCCCTTATTGTGAATAAGGAGCTAATCCTTGGATTAGAAAAAGTTGGAGAATCAGAATTGCTGGCAGATGTTCTCCATTCGTATAAATTACTTAATCTTGACTCTTGATCACGTGCACACCAAGAAAGAACATGCCCCCAATATATTGGCTCTCCAGAGGGGACAACACTCTTACACAACATGTTATTCAGAGTCTTAGAAAATTCTAATCCCTGATGATAGGCAGAGTGACTCACTTTTTCAGTTTTACTATTTATTAGATCTTCAACAGTTGCATTTTTTTTAAAACTTGATAATGTTGTTGCATGTAAAGGACGCATCACAGCAAATTGCTGGCCAAGAATATGAATTTCTCCAGTAACCCAAGCATTTTGAAGAGTTTCTTTAATAAGTTTTGTGGCTTTTTCCGTAGCATAATTCTTTTCTCCGAGTAAGTATCTTATAAATCTGCACAAGGTTGTTTTTCCAGCACTATGTCCTGATATAATACCATTATAAGTTTCATCAGTGGCTTCATCAGCACAAACAATGTTCAATCCTCTATTAAATCTAATATCCCTTATAATCTCAAGAGTAGGCTCAATTTGTTGATAAATTACTAATCTACTAATCCATATCCGAGGTTCTTGCCGTTTAGGAGTACAATTAAGCTTATTTAGGAGGAATTCCATGATTTTACCTCACGCAATATTGACTTCACGGTAATAACAATTACCCATTTTTTTAATCAATGAATCATATTGGGCTTCATTTAAAAGTTTTATTTGTTTCAATTTATCTTGTGCTTTTAAAGCATAAACCATAACATTATTGACATTAGGAAACCTGCTTTGTACAAATTCGAATTTTACGCCTTTTGTAATCACAAAATCGGCTTTACCTCTATAAACAGAGATAGCTTCTGACTTCTCCAAATAGCTACGTATTTGAGACCAATTGATCAAGTGATCATCTTTAATAAATAAAGCGGTTGTGGTTTTTTGTTTAATCTTTTCGTAATTTGTAAGATCGGACTGATTTAATAATTGCATACAATAATTTGGATGAGCTGCTAATAGTAAAGACTCTAAACAGTCTTGGTCGTTAATTTGTTGTTTCTGCTCTACCACTGCTAAAAAAGCTGCACACAAAGCCTTCTCTGTGTCAGTTGCTGGGTATATATCGCCATCACCAAGAAAATCTTCTAAAGCTTTCTTGATTAAAGATTTGTTGACGTGTACGTTCTCGGGCCAATTGTTCAAATCCCATTGGTTAACAGGAATGAAATCTCCTTTTTCATCACAAGGTGGACCTGGTGGGGGATTGAGGTTGCTTTTGTATTCAATTCCTGTTTGCTGACACTGTAACATTTTATCGTAAATTTCTAGTATTCTTCTTTTTGTACGATATTCACCATACTGCTTTTCATCATTCTTTTTTACAATAGGGAAAGTTTCCATGATATATTCAACAGCATGTCTGGGAGTTGGAAAATATTTCTTTAATTCAGTTAGATCATCACCTTTTAATTCACACCAATTACATCCGACACCACCACTCAGATATAAATGGAAATACAGAGCATCAAGCTCGCAGCGAATTTCAAATCTTCTTTCTTCATTCCAAATAAATGGAGGACCATCATAACCACAGTCTTGTGCTAGGAGACTCATGTCATATGCAGTATAGCTTAATTCAAGAATTTTTATAACAACCTCATTAAGAATCGCAGGAAATACTGGAAATTGTTTTACTAAAAAGTAACTTAGATTTACACCACCGATTTTTTGCCGTACATTAAAGTCAAACACATAAGAACTCATAATACCATATAGACATACAATTTTGACCGCATTTGATTCTTGGTTAAGTATAAGTTGAAAGCTATGCCCTACAGCACTTGCTGGAATCATGCAAGGTATAAAAGTTCTAGCATTTGTTGGACTTGTAATGTTAGAAAATCCAAGCATCCAGTTCAGAGATTGTGTGTTATCCATTGCTTTTTCACATTCACAATAGGCTACCCAATTATTAGGAATGGCAAACCTATGAGGATTTAAATGATCATGGTAGCTGATTACTTCTGGCTGTCCCTTCCTTTGTAAAGCATCTTCACTAATTCTTATATCTGCTGCTCTATGGTCATAATTTTGTACCATTTTCCCTTCATATAGTGGCAAGTACCTTTCCTCGCATTTAATGAAATGGTTTCCCTCCAGAATAAATCCCATGCTCTCCAAGCTGTCTTTTGTTTTAAACAACTTAGAATCGTTGGACATGTCGAACATCCTCATAAAGGAAATACCCCATGGATTACCATTTATTTCATCGTTTTCATTAATGAGTACTGGTACCATATGATAAATATATTTGGTTACTTCTGCATCCTGTTTTGATCGAAATATGGGGCAGGTATGAGTATTGGGATTTATTAAGGCTATATCTTCATTACTCAATTGGAAATGCTGTTCCTGGTTGTTTAGGTCAGATATGTTATGGGCAAAGAACATGAAGTCGGCAGTGTTTGGTGAAACAGCCAAATTGCGAATAGGTGAAGTTGACTTAGGAGATTGCAAAGTTATGAGACAAAATTTGTAACTACGGTGTACACCCATAAAAATACCTTCTCTATTTTCAAAATCGTAAAAACTTACTAATGATTTTGTCTCAACAATATCCTGAAAGAAATATTTCGTAGTGTCATCGGTAGCAATTCCACTGGGAACAATACATCCGCATCTTCCATTTGAATTTAGAAGAGTTCTATTCAGTTCAGCAAAAATGGTATATGTATTCACATCACCTCTGCCACATAGAGGATAAAAACCACCAGTTCTGATAATCTGGGAAGAAGCCTCTGACTTTCTTTTTTCTTCAAGGAACTGGTCATACAAAAGGGGATTTGTCTTAGGTAATTCCTCAATCATCTTTTTTCTGACAGATGAATTTACGGCATTAGCAATATCAGAATCTCTTACTGCAAAGAACTCTTTTTCTTGTAATTTAACTCGTTCCCAAGGAGGATTCCCAAGTATGCAATCAAAGCCTCCCGCCCAGCCAAGTTGTTCATTGTAATCTGTTCTTTGAGGATTTGGTATAAAAATTTCTGGAAATGCTATATGCCAGTGAAGGAATTGGTATACATTAGCCAAACGAATTATTTCATCACGCATCCAAGGATAGCATGTGTGGGGATTTTTTTCAATATCAAAAATTGTCTGGCTTGTAATTGGAAAAGGTAATTCCGAAGATTCATTTTTACTCCACACAAAAGCAGAACACCAAGCATCATAAATAAATTTGTTAAAGAAGTAACCATTTGAATATAGGTGCTCTTTGTAGAGTAGTTCTTTTTTCTTTAGATTCTCTATATTGTTGTCATCAATATTCTCTATTTCAAGTTGAGCTTCACTAATCCTTCCTAAATGTTCCCAAGGATTATAGCTAAACCCAAAAAGATCATCCATTTGTTGATTGATTTCAATTTTATTTTGTCTTTTGTACTTTTGGCAGTCATCTTTATCATCACCCGTCAAAACATCAAAGGCTCCATCAGGAATACCCTTTTTTAATAGTTCAGGAGTACAGCCAAGAAGCGAGTTACCACATTGGATATGATGATCAAGGAAAGTAAGAGGTTTCCCGGGTTCCAAAGCTTCCATCCAAAGAGAGATTTTGCAAAGCTCCACAGACATGGGATTGATATCAACACCATATATGCAATGACCTATCACATCACGTAAAGCATGTTGTACGATAGATGGTGCCGGTTCATCTTCACCAACTCTAACAGCAGCCAGTCTTTTTGCAATTCTATGAGCTGCAGCAATAAGGAAATGCCCGCTACCACAAGCAGGATCACAGATTTTGAGAGTGAGAAGGGCGGATTCTTGGGAATGAGTGGCACTCGCTAACTTATTCTCTATCACTGGTTCCAAGGCAGAATCTATTAGACAATTAACTAAAGACGAAGGAGTGTAATAGCTTCCAGTAGTTTTACGTTCTGAGCCAGATATAATTTTTAGTTCGAAAGTGGCAGTTTCTAAATGTAAAGTTGGATGCATTTCCAATAAAGACTCATAAACACTGCCTAATTCTTCCGGTCCCAGGTTTTTATAACTAACCTGCTGGAGAAGTTTATTCTTTCCTGTGTAGCAAAGACTTTTGAGGGCAGAAAGTAAGTCACTATTGGAAATACAGCAGGTATTCAGGTCTGGAGCTGCTTCAGGAGAAAACAACATTGAGCCAAGAGCTGAGAGTCCTAATTGATCATTACCATTATAGAGAAGTGTAAAAAGAAGTTTTAATTGTTCCCAAAGATCATGATGCTTACTACCTCTTTTACGTTGTGCAAGACCTCTGACCCTAAGAGTTGAATAGTAGTTTAAATAGATACTTTTCTTTTGTTGTTCAATGTTTTCAGGGAAAAGTAAATCTCTGTCTTCTGCAACAAAGACAAATAGTAATCGATATATTTGGCGAAGAACCTGATGATAAAATTCAGACTGAGTAAGTTCTCCACTCTTTAGTTTTTCCTTGAGACTCGAATTAAGTTTATGACTCAAATAACCGGAACCTATGAATTCAATAGCTTTCTGAACATTTGAGCGTAATTCATCCAAAGCTCTTACACCTTCATCTACTGAAATTCCATACCACTTTTCTATTATACAAGTTTGGGGAGGAAGTTGTTTACCATTTTCATCCAATATAGTTTCAAATCTTGATTGGTGACAAATAAGCCAGAAGAGGAAAAAGTCACTATAGTTTTCATTATCCATGATACTCTGAAGATCAAATTCTACATAGGATATGCGAGTTAGAGAGAGATTATCTCTGAGGATTCTTAATCTGTAGCCATTAGTAACAATGCCCCAGAGATGTTCGTCACATTTATTCAAATACTCCTGCATCAGAGAATGTGGAGACAACTTTGTTTCATTTTTGGAAGTGGAATTACGTTTGTCGATATCCCACTTGCAGCTTACAAGATGAATGGCAACAGGTTCTTTGGCAACGTGGCTCACTTGAAAGGACTTGCCATCGATTTCAACGGCTTTTTGTACTTGTAATCTTCCATAACCAAGTTCCTGAAAAAGTATTAACAACCATTTTTCTCTTGTTTCTGAGGTTCCTATAGCTTCTGGAGATAATTGTTCTATATGGGATTTGAAAGATTTCCAGACACCAGTCAATCTATTCCAAGCACGAGTTGCTTCTTCATTGAGACGTTCATTAGCAGATAAGTGATAGCTGAGAGGGGAGAGGTAAGGGATATTTTCATCACCAGTGATTATTCTTTGAAGAATTTCTTGTGGCAGTAATTCACCTTCGGTTTTAACAGATTTAAAGAATTTACTATTTTTGTACACTTGAGCCTCCAGTAGGGAGATACACATACACACCCAAGACATCCGGTGGTAATTCTGGCTTAACATCCACTTTCCCAGATTTTTTGAAAATAGCTTCTCTGACTCTGGTATGGGATTCTTTCAATTCCTGAGCTTTTTTCTCAGTGATGTGAATAATTTCAGGCTCAAGCAGGGAGTATTTATCAATAAACATTTTTAGTTGTTGTCTGGATTGTTCAGGAATAACATTAGCATCTGGTTTAACCTTGAGGATTTTATCAGTATCTTCTGAAGACAGCCATTCAGGGTTATCTACTGTACCAGTAAAAGCAAGGATTTGACAGTCTTCAACAAGTTGATGAGTTTTTTTATCATTTATAGTCTGCCATAGATGAAAACGATATCTGACTAATAGCAACGTTGTTTTTCTGGTAACAGCAGAAGTACGGCTGACACCACACCTACGTGCGATTGAATTATTGATTTCTTCATCCAGGCTTGTATTTAGTACATAATCTGCCAACCCTTCTACAATTGGATGGGTTCTGGAAATATATGTTTCATTATCACCTACTGGCATGGTAAAGCTTAATTTTAGCTTATCATCCAAGTACCCGCAAGCTTCTTTGACAGGAACTACAAGTTTGGAAAGATCTGCAGTGATGGTATTTTTCCAATTATCATTAAAAACAGCTCCATAAGCTCCAAGAGATGATAGGACAAAGTTTTTCAGGTCCGGAGTTGTACCCAGAGCATTTTTGGAAAGACTGAGTTCCTTCTGAACATCTCCAACTTTATTGCTAAGAGCATCCTGAGCAAAAATAGTTCTGCTGCGTGATTCTCTATCTCTGGCTTTATCCCATTCCTGATTAATTTTGAAAAGATCATCTTTAAAATATTCGTCAAATGCTTCGATTCTCCCTTGTTCATAAGAATTTTGATCCTCTTTAAGCAGATATCCTTCAAAAATAGCTTCAATCAAAGATTCTGTATTGGCTGGTACAGGAACCGAAATACCAAGTGAAGATTTTATGCTTTTGTGTTTACGAATAAGGACATCAAGCACAATACCATCTATACGATTATCTTTACCAAAATAAGTTATGGTACGGACTTTTTCAGATTTCTGGCCAAATCTATCGACACGACCTTCTCTTTGCTCATGTCTGGTAGGATTCCAACTAAGGTCATAATGAATAACAGCGTTGAAGTGTTCCTGTAAATTGATACCCTCAGAGAGACAATCAGTACAAACAAGGATTCTGTTGGCACTTTCTGATAGCTCCTGAACTCTGATTTCCCTTTCTTCAGGTGGCAAAAGACCTGTAACAGATTTTATCTCTACTCTGGGTAATTTCTTTTTAAGTTGTTCAGTTAGATATTCAGCAGTTTGAATAAAGCGGCAGAAAACAATGGGATGATAATTCTCGCTCAAAAGATTCTTTAAGTGCTTCACCAGAGTAATGAGTTTATTATCTTTATCACCGAAAAGAGTCTGTGCTTTTTCTGCCATTGAATGGAGTTTCTGTCTTGAAGACATGTTCTGAATTTTATCAGAGTGAAAATCACTGCCTGGAAGAATGTCAGAAGTCTCAGAGCCATCCTGCTCAAATACATCAAAGATTGATTTCTTTCCATGCTCATTTACTTCGTCCTCTGTATCCAGATCCAAAGCTGCACATCTGTTGTTCATAGTTTCCATTGCAGCTGCAGGACTGGAAGCAAGCGAACGCAGTAAAGCCAGTGCAGACCACCAACGGACTCTCTGCTTATATTTACCGTCATTTTTATCCTGAACTATTTCACGAGCATACTCCAGGGCAGAATTAAATAATTCCTGATACTCAGCAGATAATTTATAACCCTCTTCCAGAGATTCAAGTACAGGAAAACTTGTTTTCTCATCCAGGTAATTTACGATGTCTGCTCTTCTACGTTGGATGAAATGCTGGGCAATGGTTTCTCTTTTATCTTTGTGTTCTGAGCCTGTTAATATTTCAGGGAAGTTTTTTACTACAGGATTGAGAATTGTTAATAAGGACCGAAAAGCCTGTTCATTTCCCGAATGAGGGGTAGCAGTGACAAAGATCATGTGCCTGTTGTCATCAAGACCAAGCTTTTTAACCAGTTCATGTCTTTGATGACGAGACGAATTAAAGGAGTTGTCAAAGCTTACTGTATGAGCTTCGTCAACTATGATAAACTCAGGAGCATTCCTCAGAAATTCATCGCGGTGTTTATCAGACTTAATATAGTCAATTGAGACAATAGTATAAGGAAATATATCGAATATTGATTGATTAAGAGTACATTGCTTTTCCAGGCTGCGAACTGTGGAAGCCAGAACAAGTTCTGCTTCCAGGTGGAATTTATCTTTAAGCTCAGATTGCCATTGTTCTGCAAGGTGAGGAGGACATAAGACAGTGAAGCGTGATATTTCGCCACGATCAAGAAGTTCCTTTAAAATTAGACCAGCTTCTATAGTTTTACCCACACCGACATCATCGGCAATGAGCAATCTGGTAGTATTTAGCTTGAGAGCCATCATGAGGGGAACGAGCTGATAAGGACGTGGATCAACTGCAAGTTTACCAAAAGAACGAAAAGGACCTGCAGTATTACGAAAACTTAATTTCAGGGCATTACGAAGCAGATTACAGGAGTTAAAATCACCCAGCAACTCCGGATTAGGTAAAGTGAAACTAGCAGACTTGATCTCTTCCAGCTTTTATAGTCTACCTGTCATATCAGCATCTCTGCCGCCCAAGGGTTTAAGCAACAATAATGCATCAGTTGAGCCACGCCAACATAACCAGTCTCTGACTCTGCGATTTACTAATGTTCCC
>CAYQPF010000039.1:0-34245 GCA_964419225.1 uncultured Candidatus Cloacimonadota bacterium
AAGGCAGATGTGTCAGGTAAAACTATCAAAAACTGAGTCCACTATTTTAGGACTGTACATAGTACGCCCCGTCGGGGCGGTGAGGATTGATTGATATTCCGGTGGCTTCCGCCACCGGTTATCAGAAAAGTGAACACCTTCGGTGTTAAACGAAATATGCTTAAAATGAGTCCACTATATTAGTACTGGACAATTGAGCAAGGGGAAAAGAAAGAAGAAGTTTTTGAAACCCGCAGGCAAGTATTGGGGTGTGTATAGGTTTGCATAAGGTTTCATTTGTGAAAAACAATTCATATTCTATGCTTTTGACTCATCACTCTTAACTTGCAGCTACCTTAAAGCCCTTTCCTTCCTTGGTGTTGTTTTACTAATTTTTCTTTTTGCTGATCTGTGCCTATCTGTTAAATCTGCGTCATCCGTGTTCTATTAAGCGTCTCCCTATTTTCTTATTTTCCGCATTTCGTCGTATATATAGAGCACTGCTTTGACATATGCATCGCTGTGATTGTAAGAATAAACCGCTTTAAATCTGGCATCGTAATCATTCATATTGCTTTTACTTAAACCACTTTGAAAAAGGTAGTTTTCGATACTGGCAATATTATCTTCAACCGAATAGATATCTATATCCTGATCATTATTTTGTGAGTCGATAAAGAAACTGTTCAAAGAGGAAGGAATGAACTGTCCCCATCCACATGCTCCGGCATAAGAGCCGATGAAAGAATAGTTAGGTTTGCCTGTTTTTTTAGTGAATTTGTAAAGCTCTGTGAGTTGCGTTACTGCAAATTTTTCTCTGCGGGGAGTGAATAAATACTGAGAGATCAAAGCATTGGATACATAATGTGAGCCTTTATAGAGAGATTCGGCATAATTGGTCTCCATTCCCAGAATACCCAGGATTATTTCATAATGCATTCCGTTCTTCTTCTCTGCTTTTTCCAGTTCTTTCAAATACTTTTCCTTAAAAGGTACTGCTTTTAGAGCTTTTTCCTTAACACCCAATCTGTTCATATACCACTCAAAACTTGTATCTTCCCTTCCCACCTGATGTTCAGCCATGTTATAGAAATTGTTGGGCATGGTATAATGGTACTTAAAACTGTCTGATTCCACAGCCTTGATAAACCAATCCTGTGGCACCTTAAGGGCTGTCAGTTTAGCGTACAACTCGTCCAGTTTTTGTAAATATTCTTCTTCCTGATGAAATGGTCTGATATCATTTAAAGTAATATTTACTCTTAAGGAGTCGGTTGATATAAATCCAGGTTTATAACATTGTAACAAGAAGTTATGTGATTTTATGTATAGCGTTTTAAACTGTAATGAATCTGGAAATGCTGTTAAAAACCTTGGGGTTGAAAGTGAGTCAGTATAGATAAGAACACAACTGTCCGGCAGCGGGATTTCATAAATATATCTCTGATTCGATCTATAATAACTCAGGGGATAGTCCTGAACAATGGCATTCAATTGTCTGTTTTCTAAGGAATAATACTGATAATTCCCGCTGATAACCCTCTGATTCAGAACATATTCATTTTCTGCTGGCTGGCTAATTCTTTCAGGTACATCATCAAATTTAATATTTATGGTTTTATTTTTGTAAGTTTTGATTCCACTATCTGTTGCCCCAAAATCAACTTCGTATTTAGTTTGAGCTTTTTTACTGCAGTTCAGAACTTGCAAAAATTCCGTAGTTTTAGTCAGACTGTCCTTCTCTGCTTTACCGGGTGTTTTTATATAATCCTGTTGCTTGATTACATCGTTCAGGATGAGAGCACTGAAATTGCGTTGATAATGCTTTCGCCAATTAATTCCCAGATAATCCATGATCTTGAGTTTTATTAACCCGGTATATTTTGCAAAAACTGCAGGACTGAGATCAAAGCAAAGCAATGAATCAGTTTGGAGAGAATTAAGATCATTGATCAGATTAGATAAAGCTGGTATTTCACCTTCATCTCTTTCCATTATCCGGTAAGCCATATAAGCAGGCACTCCCAGACGGAGTTCTTCTCTGCGGTCATAGTAATAGGAATAGACTACTTTATCTCTTAGGCAGGCATATTGATAGTAGCTGGACAGATTCTGCTTAGCAATCTGTAAACTATCGAGAGATACCGCCATCAGAGCATTATATAAATACCTGTATTCCAGGCATTTGATCGTGTTCAGTATCGGATCATTGTGGGGATATTTTTCCAGGGGAAGAACCACAAAGGTTGGATAAGACTGACGCTGATAGTCCTCAGCCAGATTTTGAATAGCAGTATGAAGACTTGTATCCGGATACTCCGGGATATAATTTAAAACTAAAGTTGAATCCTTGGATGAGAATTTTGACCAAAGTGAATCTATAGGAACAGACATTATTTGTGATAGTCTTTGATATTGCTTTTGTGCTTCTGCCACTTGGACAGCCTGGGGGAATTTTAGTAAAGCCTGACTGTTAGTCAGGCAAAAACAAACCAGAATCAAGAAAAATACTACTTTTTTCATTAATAAACCTCTGATCTCAAAATTAGATTTGACTTTTTTCTGACAACCAATAAATTACGAATATGAGGAAAGTATGAAAAATATAGTAGTTAATGATAATAAATTAGAGGTGCAGGATACCTGTACGATACAGGATCTGCTGAGAATTAAGAATTATTCTTTCAAATTATTGGTGATCAAGGTCAATGGTGAACTCATTCGCCGTGAGATGTATAAGGAATACATTGTACCGGATTTGGCAGATGTGACGATACTACATCTGATCAGCGGAGGCTGATTTCTTAAGATTAAGTAAGGATTGAGGATTGAGTAAAAGTATAAATCCATAAAGACTATTATAAAGATTGCTTGATCTTTACATCATTTTTTAAAAGGTTAATTGTGGGTAGAAAGTTATAATGTTAGGATATAAGGGCAAAAAAAAAATGTTCAGTTTTGTAGATTTTTGTGCAGGTATAGGTTGCGGAAGATTCGGATTAGAAGCCAATGGTTTCCGATGTGTAGGATTTTCAGAAATAGACAAGGTAACTGAGAAAACTTATAGAGCTTTCTTTACCGAAGATGAGACTAATTTCGGTGACCTCATGAGAGTTAAAAGCAGAGATTTACCTGACTTTGACTTATTAATTGCAGGCTTCCCCTGTCAATCTTTCTCAATAATAGGACAAAGAGAAGGAATGACAGACGACAGAGGACAAGTGATTCTGGGTTTGATCAGGATTTTGCAGCAAAAAAATGTTCCATATTTCATTTTAGAGAATGTAAAGGGACTTATTAGTCATGAAAAAGGAAATACTCTAAAATACATAATTAGAGAACTTGATGAAGCCGGGTACAAAGTATCTTACAAAGTTCTGGACAGTGTTAATTTTGCTATACCTCATATGAGAGAAAGAATATATTTCGTAGGTATCAGAAAAAATTTAGTGCCAGCAAATTTTATGTTTGAATGGCCTAAACCTGTTGATTTACAACCATTAAATCAATATTTAATCGAGGATGATGAAACTTACATTTTTTCTGAGACTAATAAAGCATATATCACCTTTTTGCAATATCTTAATAATACTTATAATAATGGTCTATTTTCAATTGAAGAATTTCTTCAAGAAGATTATTTGGTTATAGATACTCGACAATCAGATTTAAGGTTATATCGGGATAAAGTGCCAACCCTTAGAACCGGAAGGCATGGCATATTGTATGTAAAAAATGGACAACTCCGCAAATTATCCGGCTTTGAAGCTTTGCTTTTGCAAGGAGTTCCTCTCGAATATGCCCTAAAAGTCAAAACCTCTGTCTCAGATACAAGTTTACTAAGCCAGGCGGGTAATGCAATGACAGTCAATGTGATAGATAAGATTGCTTTAAAATTAAAAAACACAATAGCAGGATTAGCGTGGAAAAAAGCAATTTAGCACTATTAGGTTCACAAACAGCGAAAGCAGGTTTTAAGAATGAAAATGATATCGCAGACAAGTTTAATAATTGGAAAAATGATTTCGATGCACAATTGTGGTTGAAAATAATGGGCTATGATGTTGAAAAAATTGAACAAGTCGTAGCAATAATTCTACCGAATAAATACAAAGCAGATATTCAAGTACAAATCACTATATTTTTTAAAGAAGCTATTGCCGCAGAAAATGTTTCCATAAAATTAGTCAGAAACCCAAATGGGTTTAATCAGATTGACAAACGATGGGTAGATAAATATTCTGAGATGTGGAATTTCGCTGAAAATATTAAGTCAATCTTAAAACTTTTTACGGGAGAACTTCCCCCAAATATACTTGAAACCAAGTATAAAAAGAGAATGCTATTGACCGAAATACCTGAAGCAGATCAAAAATTGATCGTTGAATTTTTCGAAGACAACAGGCTGATGATTGTATCAGATATATTAAAAGGGAGAGAATTGTTTTCAGCAAATTGGATGCTTGTTGCATTAAACATTAACGGAACCACAAAATGGATATTAAAACACATTAATGAAGTTCTAAACATTTTCGGAAATGGTACTATAAGAATAACAGAAAGAGGTAGTTTGAGAATTGGAGAGATTACGATGCAGCGAAAAGGTGGTGACAATGGTAGAATTACTGCCAATATGCTTCAGTTTAAAATTAACCCGGTATTGTTGTTTAGACAAGAATAATTGGTTGTGTAAAGACCAAAAATATTAAATAAATAAACGGAGGAAATTATGTTTAAAGTTAATCAGTATTTCGAAGGAAAAGTCACTTCAATGGCGTTTGAAAACAAAGAAGGCGTATCAACAGTTGGTGTTATGGACATTGGCGAATATGAATTCGGTACATCCAAAATCGAGTATATGACTGTTGTAAGCGGTAAACTGACTGTAAAATTACCCGGCGAAACAGAATGGAAAGATTTCGTGAAAGGTGACACTTTTATCGTGCAGGCTGACCAGAAATTCCAGCTTAAGGTTGAAGAACAAACAGCATATCAATGCCGTTATGTCTAAAATTTGTTTATAATTTTGTAGGGGTAGATCTGTGTATCTGCCCTACCTTTTCTCATAAAATTACATTTAATTAATTTAAGGAAGTCATTTTGAAAGTACTATTTCTAACCTTTTTTATTATCTACAGTTCATTATGGGCAGTAAGTTTGAAAACTCCTGAGAGTATTGCTTATGATAAAACTAAGAAGAAAACCTATATTTCTTCGACTGGTAACGGCATGATCCTCGAATTGACTAAAAACAAAGAATTCAAAGAATTTGCTTCCGGTCTGGAATCTCCCAAAGGTTTGTGCATTTCTAAAGGTTGCCTGTTTACTACAGATGTGACAAGAGTTAAAGGCTTCGAAATAAAATCCGGAAAGCTCAAATACAATTTTGTCATCAAAGATGCTCAGTTCCTGAATGATATCACATCTGATGATACCGGGAATCTTTATGTATCTGATATGAAAACCAACAAAATCCATATTATTCATACTGCCACTTTCAAAATAACTACCTTCGCTTCTCAGTTACTGAACGCACCGAATGGTCTTATTTATGAAAAAGAGCGTTTACTCATCGTCTGCTTTTCCAAAAAAGCAGCGATCGTAGCCATGAATCTAAAAGATAAAAAATTCTCAATAGTGAAGCAGACGGATTTAGCTTATCTGGATGGTTTCTGTAAAGACAAATTCGGCAATTACTATGTCAGCAGTTGGGAAAGTAATGCCATTTTTATGCTGGACAGGAACTTTGCCAATCTGACCAAAATTGCTGATGGATACAGTGGACCGGCTGATATTCTTTACTTGAAAGATTCAAACACCATTCTGATACCTGATATGAATAACAGCGAAATTAAATATTTGGAACTTAATCAGCTTGAGAAACAGTAATCCCCTCGATAATGATGTCAAATTTCTCAAAGGAGTGGGCGACTACCGTGCTCTGATCCTCAATAAACTCAATATTTTCAGCATCCTCGATGTTCTGGAACACTTCCCCAGAACTTATATCAATCGCAATCTGGAAACAACAATTGCCGATCTTCAACCAGATACGATCTCTGCAATTGTCGGCAAGATCAAGTATGTCGAAGAAAAGCAAACCAGTACCGGGAAAAAGCAATTAATAGCTTCAATTTCAGATGGTAAAAGGATCATGAAATGCGTCTGGTTTCAATATAATGAATGGATCCAAAAGCAATTGGTTGTGGAAAAGGATATTTGGGTGAACGGCATGGTCAAAGAGTTTTCCGGATTATTCCAAATAATCCATCCCGATTTCGAGATCCTGGAATCCTCCTCTCCCGAACAGGAACAATTCTGGCGTAGCCGTACCTTATTGCCGGTTTATCCATTAACTGATAAGCTGAGTATGAATATTCTGCGGAACCTGGTATATAATGCTTATCACCTTTATAATGAGAAAATCGAAGAAAACCTGCCGGAAGATTTGAGGATTAAATTTGGATTCATGGACAGAAAATCTACCTTAGAAAAGATCCATTTTCCAGATCCAGGAGATGATTTCGAAGTCTTGAGAAAAAGATTTGTCTTTGAAGAACTGTTTTATAATCAATTGATGCTGGCTAGAACCAAAGGTTTGAGGGATAATGTCCCTCAGGGAAAAAGTTTTATTTTACACAAAACATATACCACAAAATTGAAAGAATCCCTGCCATTCAAGCTGACAAAAGCTCAAGCCAAAGTTATTACTGAAATAGTTAAAGACATGCTCGAACCTGTCCAAATGAACAGACTTCTGCAGGGAGATGTCGGATCAGGCAAGACAATAGTAGTTCTGTTTGCAATGCTTCTAGCACTCGAAAATAATTATCAGGCCACATTGCTAGCTCCCACAGAATTACTGGCAGAACAGCATTTCAAGAAATTTCAGGAGCTTCTTTCCAATCAGAAACAGATCACTATCTGTTTACTCAAAGGTGGAAATTATAAAGGTAAAAGTCTGATCAAGAAAGCTATAGCCGACGGATCTGCTATGATCGTAATCGGGACCCATGCCCTGATCCAGAAAGATGTTACTTTTGCCAATCTGGGTTTGGTGGTTATTGATGAACAGCATAAATTCGGTGTTGTTCAGAGAGCTGAATTATGTCAGAGAAATAATCATCCCGATCTATTATATTTAAGTGCCACACCTATCCCCCGTTCCCTCGCACTGACTGTTTACGGTGATCTGGAAGTCAGTACCATCGACGAACTTCCTCCCACCCGCAAACCTGTTGAAACCTTCTGGCGGGGTTCTGACAAGAAACCTAATGTCTATGATTTTATTAAAAAACAATTGATCCAAGGTCAACAGGCATATATTGTCTGCCCGTTGATCAAGGAATCGGAAAAGTTAGATTTATTATCAGCCACAACTTTGTACGAGGAATTACAGAGAGATATTTTTAAAGATTATAGAGTAGCTCTTTTACACGGCAAAATGAAGCCACTTGAAAAAGATCAGATCATGCAGGATTTTCTGCACAAGAAGACTCATATTCTCGTATCCACGACAGTGATTGAGGTGGGAATAGATGTCCCTAATGCCACTGTAATGATGATCGAACATGCGGAAAGATTTGGGCTGAGTCAGCTACATCAGTTGAGAGGCCGTGTGGGACGCGGTTCAGAGAAGTCTTACTGCATTATGATCTCTTACTATCCCATGAGTAATACAGCCAAAGAAAGGCTGGATATGATGCGTGAGACTAATGACGGATTCAAGATTGCCGAGAAAGATCTGGAAATCAGAGGGCCGGGAGATTTCTTCGGAACTGCACAGTCAGGTATCCCCGGGTTTAAGTTTGCCAATATTATCCGGGATCAGCAGGTGATCAAGGAAGCCCGAGCGATGGCTTTTGAGATTATTAAGGATGATTTCAATATGGAGAAGGAAAAAAACAGTCTCATTAAAAAGTACTATGAGACCCATCATCTGGCGAATGAAAAATTGTTTAAGTATTAGTACTTTTCAACTTTAACCCGAACAATGCAGTAGATTCTTTGCGTCTGAGTTAATCTTTTGAATTTGGATGACTTCCACACTCACTCAAAATATATATGTTATATGTAATCGCTCGTATGTAAGTCACCATTCTTCAAAATCTTCGATTCATTCAACAAATCTCCACTGCATTATCCAGGTTTAATTCTTTCAATTTGGGCAAAACATTGAAGGAAAAAATGGACGATATGGACTATATGGACTATATAGAAACTATGGACAGAGACGGGAAAATGACAAGATGTGCGAAATGTTACTAATTGAGAACACAGAGTAGGGATTTTGCAATTTAACCTGGCTTATCCAAATTGGTGTTATATTTATAAATAGCCACATTCCTGAGAATGTGGCTATTTTTTTTATCTCAATTATTAATTAACTTTGAATTTATTAGTTAAATTAGTCAGTTTAGTAGCCATTTCATTTAGATCTTCGGCAGCCTGACTTGTTATTTCTGCGTTTTTAGATACATCCTGTGATGCATCTGCGATGTATGTAATATTTTCGACAATTTCTCTTAAGCCAATGGAGATATTGCTTGTATTTCTGGATATATCTTGTACGCCGGAACTGGTTTCTTCGCTATTTCTAGCCACTTCTTTGGAAGCTTTTGCAGATTCAATAGTGTTTCTGGCGATCTCATTGACATTGACACTGGCATTCTGGGTACTCTTTTGAATATCCATGGCATTATGAGATACTTTTTTTGCTCTGTCTCCGACAGTTTGGGCTGAATATGCAACATTTGATACAGACTTGGCGATCTCATTTGTTGTAATACTTTGCTCTTCGATACTGCTGGCTATGACAGAATTGATCTGATGAATATTATCAATTATTTTTGAAATAACCTGAATTGATTTAACAGAATCCTGAACTGATTTTTGTACTTCATCGATTTGATTAGAAATTCTGCCTGTCGCTTCAGAGGTTTGCTTAGCAAGTTCTTTTACTTCATTAGCTACAACAGCAAAGCCCTTACCTGCATCTCCGGCACTTGCAGCCTCTATTGTGGCATTAAGAGCAAGCATATTTGTCTGATCTGCAATATCATTAATAACTTTCACGATCTTACCAATTTCATTTGCAGCATGCTGCATTGTAGTAATAACTTTGTTTGTAGTTTCAGCTTCAACTGTAGCTTTCTGGGAAATCTGATTAGCATCCTGAGTGTTTTTGGAGATCTCATTAAGAGTAGAATTCATTTCATCAATTGCAGTTACAATAGTGTTAATTTCACCGACGAGAGTATCAATATTATTCTCAGCTTCCATTACATTAGATGCCAGAATTTCGATATTATGAGACACATCCACTACACTGGCGGTAGTTTTTTCTGCTGATGAAGCCACAGTACTCAGATTGGCTGACATTTGTTCTGCAGCAACTGCTACCATGCTGACACTGGAGGAAGCCTGTTCGATCGAAGCGGCTATTGTGTTAACGGATACATTAATTTCTTCAGCGGATGATGAAACTGATTGTGATTGTGCTGCCATTTCCTCTGAACTGGAAGCCAGAGTACTTGAAGTCATCGCTAATTTTGATCCTGAATTATGCAGAGTTTTGATATCTACTTTCAGAATCTCAATGATATCTTTGATTTCTTTGCGTGATTTTTCATAAGCTCTGCCGATTGAACCAATTTCATCCTGACGTTCTGATATATCTGTATCTATGGAATGCGTAAAATTAAAGCCAGCCATAGAAGTCAAAGCTGATTCAATTTTACCAATCGGTAAGGAAATTTGCCGTTTGATAATTTGTGACATTAACATGATAATAATGAACAAACTCAGAACTGCAATGAGTAAAACTATCAGGCTTAAACTGTTGGCCAAAGAAACCAGATCTGATTTGTACATGGTAGCTCCAACTGTCCAGGGCAACATATCCAGTTTAGCAAATGCCATAACTTTTTTCTTACCTTCGAAAACATAAGAGATGAATCCACTTTTTTCTGTGGATTTCAGTATTTCCTGATTAAAAGTGTATGCAGGATTATTAACCAGTATCAATGCATCTTTGGGATGAGCAATTATTGCTCCTTCACCATCCATCATATAGTAATATCCGGATTTGCCAACTTTTCTATCCAGAATAAATTTCTTGCTGAATTTCTTAAGATCTATTGAATAATTAAGTGTTCCAAGAAAATTCCCAGAATTGTCAACAATCTTTGAAGCAAGGACAAAAACCGGAGTTTTCGTAACAGGAGATTCGTAAGGTATTTTATCAATGTAATGCTGGTCTGATGTACCAATGAAATTTTTCCAGCAGGTAAAGCCAGTGATATCTGTCCCAACTCCTTTGGAGTCCGGAACGTAAGAAATTATTTTGCCAGAGTTATCTGTAACAAACACAGCTTCATAGAGTTCTTCATTATATACTTCTTTAAGTGTTTGATTAATTTTATCCTGATCATTCGCTCCTATAGCGTTAATTAGATGTAAATCACCTGCAACTGCATCATTTGATGTCATGAAAACATTAAAGTTAGCTTCAATTAAATCCTTCATTTCAATAGCTCTTTGAGAAGCAGTAGCTTTCTCAGTACCAAACACCATGTTCTGGGCAATAACAGAAATTGTTATTGTTAAGACCACAAACACGATCACAAGTATCAAACTGTTCACACTTAACAGTTTTCCGGAGAGTGACATCTCCTTATAAGATTTCATAATCTTCCTCCTTCATTTTACAATTTAATAATACAATAATAGACATAAGCAAAATTACAAACGTTTTTTTATCGTTATGCATGAGATTATTTAACCTAAAAGATATTTATCTAAAGGTTAAGATTGTCTATCAGACGTGTTTTTCCTATCCTTACAGCCAGGAGAATTCTGGTTCCGGAATCAACATGCTCTAAAGATTCTAAAGTAGCAGGATTAATAAATTCGATATAATCAACAAGGCCATTTGCTTCTGAGATAAGCTTATGCATCCCTGCTCTTAATGTACTAACAGAAGTAATTCCCTGAGCAAAAAGTTCTTTAGTTAAGGCCAATGAGTTCTTTAAACAAAGAGCATTCTTTCTTTCCTCGGGAGACAAATAAGTATTACGGGAACTCATGGCTAATCCATCATGCTCCCGAACAATTGGGCATCTGACAATTCTGGTTGAAATATTAAGATCTTCCAACATTTTTTCCAGGATGACCACCTGCTGAAAATCCTTTTCACCCATGAACATCAAATGTGGTTTGACAATGTTGATAAGCTTCGCCACAATTGTAGTAACTCCCTTAAAATGGGTTGGTCTGGACTTTCCGCATAATCTTGCAGATAATTCTTCGACTTCGATGTATGTTCTATATCCATTTGGATATAGCTCTGTACTTGAAGGAAAAAAGAGAATATCGACTTCTTCCTTTTCCAGCAAAGCCTGATCCTTCTCGAAATCACGCGGATAACTGTCTAAATCCTCATTAGGAGCAAATTGGGTTGGATTTACGAAAATACTTACAATTGTAACAGCACACTGCAGCTTTGCCGTACGCACAAGGCTAAGATGACCTTCATGCAAAAAACCCATCGTCGGAACAAACCCAACTGTCTGATCAGATGGATATTGGGCTGATATGGCGAGCATTTCGGCAAGTGTTGTAACAATTTTCATTTAATTGACCAATTCCATGATCTTATTTCTACCATCCAGAATAACTACCTGAGGTTGATGATTTTGCATTTCTTCCGGAGCAAAAAGACCGTAATTCACAATTATTATCTTATCACCCACATGAACAAGACGGGCTGCAGCACCATTGATACCAATGATCCCGCTTCCCCTTTCCCCGGGAATAATGTAGGTTTCAAACCGGTTCCCATTGTTGATATTGAAAATTTCGACTTTTTCCCATTCTTTCATACCAACAGCTTCAAAAAGGTCTCTATCTATAGTGATACTTCCGACATAATCTAATTCTGTCTGGGTGATGGTTGCTCTGTGAATCTTACCTAAAAGCAATGTACGCAACATTTTCCCCTCCATTTATTAATTTCTAATGCAAATATTATGTAAAAAGAGATTTTGTAAACTTAAATTTCGTGAATCCAAAAGAGGACAGCCAGACAGGGAATCTTTAATTTGAAATTTTGACTAAAGAATGGACTACAGGGACAGTATGGACTATATGGACTTGATGGACAATATGGACAGATAAATGATATCGGATAATTAGTGGATAGCATTCCCAGAAAGAGCTCTACTCTTTGCTTTTTCCGGTGAAGACAATGATTTTTTGCCAGAGTTCGGGGATCTCTTCTGAGCTTAGTCCAATATCTTCAGCAAAGGCAGATATTTTAGCAATCAACTCCTTCTCACGGGAAGAATCCTTGGGTGGCAAATTATTTTCGATTTTGTATTTCTGAACCTGTTCCACGATTTTCCTGCGTCGATACAAAGCAAGAAGTATGTCTTCATCAATTTTATCAATAGCTTCGCGGTAATCGGGCATACTTTGCTTTTCATCTGTCAGGAGTTTTTGATAGGCAATGGCATCGGCGAGAACGAGTCTGACCATTGCTTCAGCGACAGGAATAAGGCGGGGTATAATCAGAGTGTCGAAACGGCCTTGTAACTCTAAATCGACAGATTGGTTATTTTTATTCACTGTTTTTTGGGGCAGGCCAATGGAAGGAGTAGGTTTCACAACGAAGCGGAGGACAATATTCTGTCCGGTTGAGATCCCACCCAGAATACCTCCAGAATTGTTGGAAAGAAAACCTTCAGGATTCAATTGATCGTTCGCCTGGCTGCCTTTAAGAGTTGCTATTTGGAAGCCGAGACCAAATTCTATACCTTTGACAGCACCGATCGAGATCAAGGCTTTGGCCAGGTTGGCATCGAGTTTTTCCATAATTGGATCACCCAGACCGACAGGGACATTACTGATTACCATTTCCACAATACCACCCAGACTGTCTTTTTCAGCTTTTACGGAGTCGATCAGTTCTAGTACAGAAGCATAGGTTTCAATACATGGCCAATGCAGAGGATTGGATTCAGAGAATTTCAGATCTATGGTGTGAGGAATCAAGGAATTTATTTGTACAGGATAGGTATGGATTTTGAGATCACCGAGAGTATTTTCGACTAAAGCTCCTGCAATTATTCTTGAGATAGTTTCACGCCCGGAGGCCCGTCCCCCACCGCGGTAGTCATAGATTTTATATTTATGGTAGTAGGCAAAGTCAGCATGACCAGGGCGGAAGACTTCTTTGAGGGTATCATAGGCAGAGGAATTGTGCTGATAATTATAAACAAGTAAGCAAATTGGCATGCCGGTAGTCTTTCCTTCAAAGATTCCGCTGATGATTTCGATTTTATCTTCTTCCATTCTGGAAGTGGAAAAATTGTGTGAAGAGGGTTTTCTGGCATTGAGTCTTTTTTGAATGAGTTCTAATGGGAAAACGATCCCGGGTTTCACGTCCTCCAGAAGGATGCCAAAGGCCCTTCCATGGCTTTCTCCAAAGCAGGTGATCCCGAGAAATTGATCTATTAAATTATTTCGCATAAAATAAAATGGCGGAGATGTAGGGATTCGAACCCTAGGTACGCTATTAACGTACACACGATTTCCAGTCGTGCTCCTTCAACCAACTCAGACACATCTCCACTTTATGATTACAAAAAAATAATTTTAGGTAATCTTGTAAACCTTTTTTTTAGAAGAGTGAAAATGGGATCATGAATAAGAGTACATAAGAGAATTATTAACAGGGTTATACAGGATGGACAGGATATGAAAGATAGTTGATGCAAGGAATTAATTTTAAGGCTATCAGACTGAGGTCTGTGAGAAAAAATATGATGAAGGAATGCTTTTAGAGATTGTTTCTCACGGAGCAAACAGATGACACGGAAGGAGTAAAGTAGAGGATGTTAAATTGGTGTTAATCAAAATACTCGGCATAAATGCTGGCCTATTGATGATAAAAGCATTTTATTGCTACAAGGCCAGGTGATGAACAAACCTATTATGAACAGGCATGAATACCGAGTCGGTAATTTCTGAGACAGGGCGTGCCCTGTCTCTACTTATTCCATAAATCTTCTGTATAAAAAGGTGAGAACACCGATAAGTTCGATTTCTGTATCATCCGGATCATAGACCTGTGCTTCAAACTCTGTATTAATGGGCAATAAAATGACAGTTTTGGTTTTGCGGTCGATCAGTAAACGTTTGAGAGTTATACCGTCTGGAGTACGGAATCCGCAGATTTTATTTTCAGCATAGAGGACATCTTTAGTTTTGGTAATGAGAACCAGATCGCCAGGAAGGATAGTCGGTTCCATAGAATGACCACTTACCTTGAAACAAACGACCCGGTTGGGATCATTTACATATTTGCTGGGAATTGATACTATTTCGAGCGGTTCATCGTTACCTGTATAATCTGGTAATCCTGCCGCGATTTCTGCCATAACAGGAATTTCATAAAAGCTATCCAGAGTATTATCGACTTCTATCAGCATATCACTGATATCTTCCAAGTGTGACTGTTGTTTCTTGGGTAAAGAAAATTCTGTGATCTTGGGCTGTGTTTTAGGAATATTGAACATTTCTCCATCACCTGTAATAAGCCAGGTCAGATTACAATTAGTTACTTCCCTGATTCTTTTCAGGATATCGAAAGACATACCGCGTTGATTATTCTCATATAAACTGAAAATTGACTGTTTTAAATTCAGTTGCAGAGCAAACTCCTGCTGGGTAAAATTCAGATGAGTCCTAAGTTCTTTTAATCTATCTCCAACCATTTTTCCTCCTCTAATGAGCTCAATATTACATAATGTAATAATATGTCAAGTCCAATATTACATTTTGTAATATATTATTGGAAGGATTCAGAAAAAATGCTTATAGAGAGACATTTACCATAATTTTCTTGACAGAGAATAAAGAGTTGTTTTTTTAAAAGCAAGAAAAGAATAAAGGATAAATATGTCTATTAAAACTAATCTTGATCATGTAAGAAGTCAAATTCACAAGGCTTTGGTATTATCGAAGCGGGAAAATGACCTTATAAAGATCATAGCAGTAACTAAGACTCATGGAATAGAAGTCATTAAAGAAGCAATAGAATATGGCTTTGATATTATAGGTGAGAGTAAAGTACAGGAAGCTGAAGTTAAAATACCGTTATTTAAAGACAAATATCGTGAATTTCACTTTATTGGTCACCTACAATCCAATAAGATAAAAAAACTTTTGGAATTGAATCCAAGCTTGATTCAATCTATTGATAGTTTCAGTCTGGCAGAAAAACTTAATAAGCAATTAATCGAATTAAATCGTATTCAGAACATACTTATCGAAGTAAACACATCAAATGAAGACAGCAAATTTGGGATAGCTCCTGAAAAATTGCTTATGGAAATCAACAAATTCAATGAATTAAGCAATGTCAGAGTTCAAGGGTTGATGACAATAGGGACATTAACAGAGAACAAAGTGATAATTCGCTCCTGTTTCAAATATTTGCGGGATCTATCCGAGAATATCAAGAGGATGCATTTGTCCAATATTGAGATGAAGTATTTATCTATGGGAATGTCAGATGATTTTATCATAGCTTTGGAAGAAGGAAGTAATATGATCAGACTTGGGTCTATCCTCTTTGGATCCAGGAATTACGAAAAGGAGATTTAATGATAGATATATTAATTATAGCAGGCATTTGTGTAGTGTTTTATTTCTTGGGATGTTTATCGACAGCCAGAGTAATTGCACGGGCAAAGAGTCTGAACATATATAAAATTGGAACAGGTCTGGCAGACACAGAAAACATCTATACAAATATCAGCAAACCCTTAGGGATTTTATCGGGTATCGCAGATTTTGGAAAGATGTATTTGCTCATATTAGTTCTGAAGACCATTTTATTCCTTGAGCATCAGCATTTGGCAACAGAAGATTTATTATTTGTTTACGGGTTCTTCTTGATACTGGGACATTGTTTGCCTATTACACACAGGTTTAGGGGTGGTCGAGGCATCTTTACCTTCAGTGGATTACTCTTTTATTTTGCACCTATACCTGTAATTGCTGTTGGAATCGGAGCATATTTAATAACACATTTTTATAAACAAGTACGTTTTTCACAATATATGATGGTTCTATTACCACCGCTTTTGAGTATTTTCTTTATTGATGGCAGGCAATTGATCATGAGAATGATGCTGGGAGCAGTATTAATGGGTATAATCAATTTTATAGTTTCCAAAAAAATGGGAGAGTTCTGATGAACATAATTATCACGGAAGTAAATAATAGTAAAGATTTGATGAGATTTATCAAGTTTCCTTTTGAGTTGTACAAGAAAGACCCTAACTGGGTACCACCTTTGATATTCGATCAAAAAAATCTGTTCAATCCGAGCAAGAATCCTTATTATGAGCATTCTGAAGTACAATTATTCTTAGCAGAAAAAGACTCAAAAGTAGTGGGTCGGATTACGGCACATACGAATAGAGAGCATAATAAATTTCATGAAGACAAAATTGGTTTTTTTGGTTTTTATGAGTCATTAGATGACTTGGAAGTTGCTAAAGCACTTTTTTCTAAAGCATCTCAATGGCTTATTTCCAAAGGGTGTGATACTATGAGAGGACCGATGAACCTCTCTACGAACGACGAATGCGGTTTACTGATTGACGGATTCAATACTCCTCCGTTCGTGATGATGACACACCATCTCCCCTATTACGACAAGCTTTTTACAGCCTGTGGTTTGTTTAAAGCCATGGATCTTTATGCTCATTTATTGAATGCTCCTACGATGCCAAAAATATTGGAAGACATGGCTACAAGAATTGAGACCAGAATTAAATGCCAGATCAGATGTTTATCCAAGAAAAAAGAGCAACTTAGAACAGATATTGAGACAGTTTTTACAATATACCAGAAAGCTTGGGAAAAAAATTGGGGATTTGTGCCCATGACAAAGAAAGAGTTTAATCACATGGTAGATAATTTATTATCAGTAGTTGATCCGAATATGGTTTTTATTGCAGAAGTTGATGGCAAACCAGCCGGTTTTGCCGTGGCTCTACCTGATTTCAATGAGATACTCATCAAACTAAATGGCAGAATATTTCCTTTCGGAATTTTTAAGATTCTTACGGGGCAGAAAAAGATTAAAGGTGCCCGAGAAATCACTATGGGGGTTGTACCAGAATTTCAAGGCAGAGGAATTGATATTTTATTTTACTACTATTCTTACAAAGCAGCGATAAAAAGAGGTATTATTCGCGGTGAATATTCCTGGGTTCTAGAAACTAATACAATGATGAATAGAATTGCTAAACATTTAGGTGCAAAAATTCATAAAACCTATAGAATTTATGACATTGCTTTGTAATATGTTCAAGAAGAAATATCGCTTAACAGATCTGCTGACATTGTTGTATTTGTTGATTAATATTTTAATCATTTCTTTTGGCTGGAATCATGTTTTAGAGCCCAAAACATTATTAATCCAGTTTTGTGCGATTACAATCCTAGTTTTGGCTTTGATAGAAGTTGACCATTTTTTCCGTTTCAAACTGTTAAGTTTTATCAGAGATTTCTATCCTATATTTTTACTGGGATTTTTCTTTGAATCAACTTCAAATATCAATAAGATAATTTTTTCGGATTATCTTGACCCATTTTTCCAGAAAATAGACTATTTTCTTTTTGGTTACCAACCTGCTCTTGTTTGGGGCAAGCTCTGGGATAATTACTTTTGGCAGGAATTTTTCCATTTTTCATATTTCAGTTATTATCTTATGATTTTATGTATTCCTCTTTATTTTTATATTACTAACAAGAAGGCATTCCAGGAAGTACTTTTTTCTACTTTGTTTGTTTTTTATTTATGCTTTCTCATCTATTGCTTTCTGCCTGTTGTTGGTGCCAGATATTTTGACGGCATGAAGGAGTTGACCACCCTATACAGGTATGGACCATTTACTCACATCATGGCATTTGTTTATAAGCACTCGCCACATATGGGTGGAGCATTCCCCAGCTCTCATGTAGCAGTTGCTTTTAGTCTTACATTTTCTTCTTTCAGCATCTCCAAATACCTGGGATGGAGTTTGATAGTTGTATCAATTCTCTTATCTATCTCAACAGTATTTTGTCACTATCATTATCTAATTGATGCAATTTGTGGTTTCTTATTTGCTGTTTTGGTCTATCCCTTATCATTGATAATATATCGAAATCGCAATATTTTTTAACAAAATGCAGTTTTCTCAAACTATTTGTCTATTTTGAAGAATAATACTTGTCAAAAAAAACAATTTAATAAAAAATATCATTAGAAAAATAAAAAAAATTAGGAGGACAGATGATTTCCAATTATGATGAACTCTTTTCCGACAATATTATGTCAATGAAGAGATCGCCGATTCGTGAATTATTAAAACTAATAGCAAATCCTGAAATCATATCTTTTGCAGGTGGTTTACCAGCCCCCGAAACCTTTCCCAAAGTAGAATTGAAGAAGATTGTTTCTGATATGATGGAAAATGAAGCTGATCTAGCGTTACAATATGGAGCTACAGAAGGAGATACTTTACTTCGAAAATGTCTGGTTGAACGTTACAGAACTCAGGGCTTTGATATTGGAGTAGAGAACCTGATTATAACAACAGCATCCCAGCAAGCTCTTGATCTTGTAGCCAAAATTTTCATCAATAAAGGTGATAAAGTCATTGTTGAGCTTCCCTCATATTTAGGCGGATTAAGTGCATTCAACAGTTATCGTGCAGATATGATCGGTATTCCGATGGATACAGACGGCATCAAAACTGATCTTCTGGAAGAAAAATTAAAAGAGTTGAAAGCACAGGGAATCAAACCAAAATTTATTTACACTATCCCTGATTTCCAAAATCCTGCAGGTATATCCATGTCTTTGGAGAGAAGATTAAAAGTCATCGAACTAGCCAAAGAATATCAGGTACTCATTGTGGAAGATACGCCCTACAGAGAATTACGTTTTGATGGTGAGCATATCCCACCAATCTATGCATTAGATAAAGAAGGGTTAGTTATTAATCTGGGCACATTTTCAAAAATATTTGCTCCTGGTTTGAGAATTGGTTGGGTTATTGCCAACACTCATATCATTGACAAAATCGTTGTAGCCAAACAAGCAACCGATCTTTGTACATCACCTTTTACACAAAGAGTAGCAGCCAGATATATGGAAACCGGAATCATGGACACAAAAATTCAGGAAATCATTAAACTTTATCGCACAAGAAGAGACCTGATGCTTAAAACCATGGATGAATATCTGCCTAAGGAAGTTACATATGCTACACCTCACGGAGGATTATTTCTGTTTCTCAGTTGCCCTGAGCGTATAAAAACTACTGAGCTTTTAAAACTTGCCATTGAAGAAAAAGTGGCTTATGTATCAGGGGAATCATTCTTTTGTGATGGAACCGGAACAAACACAATGCGTATAAATTTCTCTTATGCATCTGAAGAACAAATTGTTGAAGGGATAAAAAGATTGTCCCATGTTATTCAAATGGCATTGAATAAATAACCAAATTTCGATCTTATGTTGGAGCTGGTTTCAGCTCCAACATTTTGAGGATAAAATGAAAAAAATTTTAATTTCAGAAGATGAAGATGTAATGAGATCAATGCTCATTGATTTTCTTACTATGTATGATTATGAAATAATAGAGGCAGAAAATGGGAAAATTGCCTGGAATCTTTGGCAATTAGAGAAACCTGATCTGGTAATTTCTGATGTAAATATGCCTGTTATGAGCGGTATAGAATTACTGCGTGAAATAAAAAAGCAGGATGTAAACTTCCCTGTTATCATTATTACCGGTGTTAGTATTGAAAAAGCAAAGCAAGAAGCCAGCGAATACCATGCTGATGCTTTTCTCTCTAAACCTTTTAAAATGAAAGAATTAATTCTTTGCATTCAAAGTTTAATTGAGTAACAATGAAAAAAATCTTTTTGGTTTTATTATCCCTTTTTTCTATCTTAAGCATAATGCATGCTCTTCAGCTTACATCTGAAGAATCTGATTTTATAGATAATAAAAAGCAACTAACCATCCTCTTATCCGGGAATAATCCACCATATGAGTTTTATGACAGCGAAGGTAAGCTTGTTGGTATTAATGTGGATATTATTAATGAGATGATGAACCTTTTGAAAATTAAATACAGACTCGTTACTGATATCACTTATGGGACTGATATTGATATGATCAGTTCTTTGGCAATCACTAATCTTTATTTTCCTTTACAATCTACAAAATTCTATTCTGTGAAAGTATCAATTCTTACTCACCAAAATAATACAAATTTTACGACAAATTCAGACATTTATTTAATAGATCAGGAAATAACCAAACAAATAGTATTAACTAAAAATAAAAAAGTTTTCACCCATCATTTTGAAGAAGTTAATGATGCCTTCTTTTCTTTTATTAATGATGATAATAGTTTTTTAATAATTGACAACTTTCGCTTATGGGAAGTAAAGCAACTTCTTAAAAACACCAATAAAATTGTTTTTATCAATGATATGAACAAAGGATATGATTTCTTCTTTTCAGTTCAACGAAAAGATTTAATTCTGATTAATATTCTATCCAAAGCTTATAGTGAGTTGTCTTTGAGTAATAAGATAACAGAGATTTTTTTAAAATGGAATGCACTCGTAAAGGAACAATATAATTTTACTCATAATCTGAAGAGAATATATGCCATTTTCATAATTACAGCAATATTATTTTTTGCTTTCTTAGCTGTAATTGTTCAGTCAAAATTTCTCCAGAAGAAATCTGATAAAATTATTAATCAAAAAACTCAGAACATTCTGGAATTATCTAATCATGTGGAACAACTTAAACAACAGGTAATTACTATTGAAGGAAGCAATAAAAACGTTCTGGAAAATATTAACAATATTGCAATTACACTTGATTTGCATGGAAATATTCTTTTTATCAACAGCCTTGTTCAAAAAATACTGGGTTATACTCCTGAACAACTTTTAGGTTCTAATATCAAAGAACTCATTACAGAAGAAGAAACAAAAAAACTTACTGCAGTATTTGCCAGTAATGTTTCCTTGGATAAAGTCAATTCCAGTGAAATTATTATAAATTCTAAAGAAGGATTAAAGAAGTACTTTATTTATACATCGCAATTAAGTAAAAACACTCATGATCCTGTCATTAACTGTGTTCTTCAGGATATCACAGAAAGAAAGACATTAGAAACCAGATTAGAATCTTATACAAATCATCTTGAAGATCTAATTAAACAAAGAACCCAGACACTCCGGGATTCTGAAGAAAGATTCAAACTGGTTGTTGAAAAATCCAATGACGGAATATATTTACAAAATGATGAAAAAATATTTTTCTCTAATTCCAAATTTATTTATATGTTAAACCTTTCTTTTTCTGATCTGAATGATAAAAACCTGAAAATAGCGGATTTTATTAATCCATCTTTAAAAGAAATGTTTGCTTCTACTTATGAAAAATATAAAACAAATCAGGAGAGTTCTGCTCAAATTGAAGTAATGTTACTTGATATTTACGGTAATAATCTAAATGTTGAATTGATTATTACTCCAGCAATATTCAATAATAAGCACGTTGAAATGGGAATTGTAAGAGACATAACTGAGAAAAAGAAGCTGGAAGAAGAAAAGTTGGAAAGAGAAAAACTAATGAGTATAAACCATCTTGCCATTACAGCCAACGATAGAATAAACTCACCCCTTAACGCAATTTTGGGGTATGCAGAATTACTTGAAACAAAGTATCCGACATTTGACAAGCAAACGCAAAATGCCTTCAAAAACATTTATTCAAGTATTGAAAAAATAGAATATATAATGAAAAAATTAAAGTCCCTATCTTCAATTAATCTTAAGGAATACAAGTTGCAGGATACGCAAATGTTATCTTTAGATGAAGACTTAGAAGAAGATATTTTGGGGGAGGATAAGAATGATTGATCAGGAAACGATTAACCTTATAGCCGAGTTAAGGGTTTGGGCAAAATATGGCAAACTTCTCTCTGGTGTTATCCATAATTTAAATACTCCGTTAATGGGAATTTCCGGACGTGTAGAGCTGTTACAGTTTAAAATGCCTGATTTAAAAGGCCTTGATCAGATAGCCAGCCAACTGGAAAGAATCAATAACAGTCTTGGTAATTTAACATTTATGATCGAAAAAGACTGTGGAGAGGAGACTACCAGCATTGATTTATCAGAGTAAATTACAAATATTACCACATTTATGAATACGAATATGCAGTTTAAGCACAAAACAGACGTTCAAGTCAATATTAATGAAGTAACACTTAAAACAAAACTAAATATTCTGAATAATGTAATTATTGAAATAATTAACAACTGTCTTGAAGCTTTTGAAGATCGTGGAACATTGATTATCAAAGGATATGTGGAAGGTGATAATATTAATTTAGATTTCACATCTTTGAAAACTCAAATAAGCCAGGAAGTCCTTAATAATATGGGTAGTCCTTTTAATACAACGAAGCAAGGATCTGCAGGCTTAGGCTTCATCTTAATCAGAAAAAATTTGAAAACCATTAATGGGGATTTTCAGATAATGAACACATCAGAAGGTGTTTTAACCAGAGTGATCCTACCCCAAAAATAGGAAGGTAATTATGAAATCTCTTTATATCTTTTATGTATTTTTGCTTTGTTTGATACTGTCTGCATGCAGTAGTACAAAAACAAGTGATCTTGATGCACCGGTAAGTTTAACAATTACTCTAATTGATGAAACAAGAATCAAACTTAGTTGGTCATATGGTGGAGACGATGCAAATATCAAATATATAGTCTCACGCAAAGAGGGTGATGGTGAATGGGTTGAAGCTCATGCCCAAACAACTGATAACACAAATTATGTTTTTGATGATATTGAAACAAATACTTATGTGGTTTATAGTTATAAAGTCAAGGCGTATAACATAGAAAAAGAAACATTCTCCGAGTTCTCACTTCCTGCAGCCTTCTTTTCTACAGCAACTCAACCTACCGGTCTGACAGTAAAACAAATCTCAAATAATTGGGTTAAACTTGAGTGGAAGGATAATGCTGTAGGAGAAGATAAATACAAAATTGATAAACAGATAAATAACGAAACCTGGATCAATGGATATGCTATACTTACCAAGAACACCACGATGTATGAAGATTCGATAAGCACTCTTTATCAGACAACACGTTACAGGGTATATGCAACTGTCGATACTTTTTCTTCTCCGAAAAATACAGCCTATATAGTACCCGGAGTACTACCACCATCAAATTTAAGTTTAGTACAACAATCTCCAACACAGGTAAAATTAAGTTGGGATGACAATACAACTGTAGAAACTGGTTTTTATATTGAAAGGAAAGTGGGAAATACCACATGGAACCACGTAGGTACTGTAGAAGCAAATGTGGAAATGTTTTCCGATAATTTGCCTATTCAATTTGGTACAATTTTTTATCGTGTCCAGGCCTATGCTGACAGTATAACCTCAAGTTATTCCGAAGAAAAAAGTATCCAGTTCAACATTAATGAAATAGGATTCCTGAATTTTAGCAGTAATTGTGATGCTTTTTTCTTAAAAGACAGAAAGTTGTATATCGCAAATTCCTATGATGGTTTGAAGATAGTTGATATCTCCAACCCTTCTTTCCCATCACCTTCAGCTTCTATACCTGTAAATGGGAAATTGCTCTCGATTTTTGTGGATGATCAGTATATCTACCTGACTTCTGACAGGAAGGAGCTAATCATTTATGAACTCCAAAACCTTCAAACACCAAAATACATTTGTAAGACAATAGGTAATCCATATAATGTTAAGGTTTCTACCATAGGTAATCATAAATATGCGTTTGTAGCTGATGGCGAAGCAGGAATGTTGGTCATAGACTTGGATTTTTCAAATGCCGCAAACCCAAGAATTATAACCAGGTTTAATACTCCCAATAATATATCTTATCAAATTGCACTTAAGGAGAATATTCTTTTTCTGGCAGATGGTTCCGGAGGTATTAAAAAAATAAATGTTTCTAATCCGCTTGCTCCAGTACTCGTTAGCGGAATAAATGATATTGGAGAGATCAGGAATATAAATTGCCAAGGTCAATTACTTTATGTTTCCAAAGGAATCGATGGAATAGGTATATACGATCTTAATCTAAATGCACTGATGAATTATGCAACACCTGGATATGTCAGTGATTTTAAAGCTAATTATAATAACCGTTTTGCTTTTGTAGCTGCTAAAGATGGCGGATTGGTTATCTTGGACATTTCCAATTTCCATAACACCTTTATCAATACACAATTTCTGACTGAATACGTAGCAAATGAAGTAATTTTGGATGGTTCTTATGTGATAGTACTAACTGCACGAAAACTTCTTATACTCAGTACCGGTAATTAATCCGGCTGAACATATATCAATGTCTTTAAATTTGGCAGACCTGATGGTCTGCCTTTTTTACAAAGTTCCAATTTTTCTTCTATATTCGGGGATCATGTCACTGAACTTTTTCTCTTTAGTTATCTCTGTCCATTTTTCTAACTTTGCACAGTAATTTTCAGCCATATCTTTATCTTTCAAAGCTAAATATACTTGAATTAAACCATCATATATTTCACTTACACCACTTTGTGTATTTGTAATCTTCTTTAGTTTTTCGGATTCATTATAATAATTTATAGCACTTGCATAATCTTTGGTCAGCAGATAATACTTGCCCAAATTATTATAAATCACTGCTGTTTCTCGATTGTTCACATTTTTACTAATAAAATATAAAGCATCCATAAAACACTTATGTGCTAAAGGAAATTCTTCAGTTTCCATATAGAGTAAACCAAGTGAATTAAAATATTGCACGGGGTTTCGGACAGAATCTATGAGTTTGTCCTTATTCTCTATCAACACAGCAATAGCTTTCTGAAATTCTTTGTTATTAGAATAGAAGTTGCTAAGTATATATAGCTCAATTTCCTGCATGACAATATTTTCTAATTGGATATTTAACTCCATTTTCCCTAAATACTCATTATACAATTCTTTTTCTGACTTTAATTTACAAATTGTGAGGATTTTAGTATAAACCCGAAAAAGAGAGTTAAAACTCTTTGTTTTAAAACATATTTCTTCTGCCTTTTGCAGATAGTCCAGAGCTGGATCTAATTTAGCAGTATTTTCATTTAATATGCTCAATTCAATTAGAACTGTTATCTCAGCCAAATAATCATTAATACTTCGTGCGTATTCCAAAGACCTGGTAAAGCACTTTTCCGCTAAATCATTTTCGCCCAAGATACGGTGCAATTTACCTAAAAAAGAAGATATTTTATGGATATGCATCAAGTCAGAATTTATCTCAGCAAAATGCAGGCATTTTAAAAACAAGGATTTTGCTTCTGACGTGTTTCCTTTCCTGAAATAAATTATCCCAATATTATAAAGAGCTCTGTGAGCTGACCTTACATCGCCTATTTCCATACTCAGATCATGCCATTTCATAAAATTTTCAAAAGATTTATCTAACTGGGAGGTATATAAATAATAGGCCGCAAAATTCCCATGTGTTTTTGCCGATAAGGCTTTGTCGTTAACCAGCAAAGCGAATTCCATCTGTTTCTCTAAATATTCATAACACTTAGGAAAATCCATTTTATACATACATATATCAGCAAGAAAACCATAACTCAAACAGATATATTCATTATTTTCGGACAGTATGGCATATTCATGAGCCTTGTTGTATTGCTGAAAAGCTATATCATAGTTAGTTTTGAAAGAATTTAATTTTCCTAGCAAAACAAAAGCTCTATACAGTAAATAGTAGTTATGATTCTTTTCCCCGTAAGTAATAATTTCTTCTATTGTACTAACAGCAAAATCATGAGAATTAAGTTGTACATATAATTCTGCTCTATTCATCAATACTTCATTATTTTTTTCTATATCATGATTTATTTTCAGAAACTCATTATAATAATCAATAGCTTTTTGGATTTGATACAATTTGACCGAATATCTGGCAGCTTTCATTAAAAATTCATGGACTTTTTCTTTGTTTCCTGCTTTTTCATAATGTTCCAGGATGGCAATACTATGCTGTTCTGAGTTCTTTGAAAAAAGTCTTTCATATGTTTCACCTGCCAAATTATGGAGTTTTTTAATTTGATCAAGAAATTGCATATTATATAAACTGTCGCGTAAAAGTGAGTGCCTGAATATGTAATTCATATTATCTATTTTTTTCCAAATCTGTGCTCTTTCTCCCTCTATTAATAAATCGCTAATATCAATATTATCCTTTTTATTGATAGTCTTTAACATCTCTGTCAGCACATTAACAGAAAACTCCATTCCCAGTATTGAGGCTGTCTTAAGTACTTTTTTTAGTCCGTTGCTCAATTTATCCAATCTTGATACTATTATATTTGAGATATTATATGATACTTTTATATCATTGGTCTTCAATTCACCTTGTTTATTAAGAAGGTTATTATCAGTCAAAAACTCATAGGTCTGTTCTAAGTAGAAGGGATTACCTCCAGCTATGTCATAGATCCTTTTTATTGTATGTTCGGGCAGATTAATCGTCAATTTGAAACGTTCCTGCAAAAACATATTAATCTGATCAAACTCAAAAAATTGTAAACTAATTTGGGTATATGGATGATTTTTGAGTAATTCCTCTGAAAATAATGTAATATCAGTATCTCGATAGCTGAAAATAATAGTTAAATTTTGTGGCAAATTCTTCAACAGGTGATTCACAAAATACTGGGATGCTGAATCAACCCATTGATAGTCATCAAAAACTAATATCGTCTTATGTAAATAAGTTTGTGCTACAAAAAAGGCACGTAATCCATTCAAAAAAGTAGCCTTTTCCAGCTTTTGTAAGTCAAAGTCGGGATTCTGAAAATAATCTGAGATCGTAAGTAATTTAATTAAGGGGCTGCACAATCGAGGCAGAAAATTCCGAATAAAGTTGTATTCCTTTTCATCAATATGAGAATCATCTTGATAGACCTTTTTTTCCACATTTTCTAGTATCATCTTAATATATTCTTTAATGGATGTCTCAATTTCAATTGAGGTTGTATCAAAATCAAAACTGAAATATCTGCGAAAATAATCCAGAATAGCAAAGTAAAATGATTGATTGAATTCATCAAAAGATATATCAATCCACATTAAATTCTTATCTTGATTTAAAGACATGATATGATGCAAAAACCTTGTTTTTCCGATCCCGGTCGCTCCACTCAAAAGAATTAAGGGTTCTGGTTCAAAATTATACTTATGTAAAATATGCTCAAAAACTTTAGATACTTCTTTTTTTCTCCCCACAAATGTATCAGGAAAATATTTTTTTTCATTCTTCTTCAATTTCCTCAATATTTCATATGTCTTTATCTTAAATTTGGTACTTTTTATTTCCACAAAACCATGATGATTATATTTGAAACTGTTTTTTACATTTCTTTCTATCGAATCATCAAATAGAATTTCATTCCAATCTGCTAATTTAGCATACCTCGCTGCTTTGTTTAAGACCATGCCTAAAGCTGTATATTCGCCTCTGTGGTGACTGCCTACAAAACCAGTGTAAGTTGTTCCATAGGAAAGACCTATCTTGAAGCAC
Organism: uncultured Candidatus Cloacimonadota bacterium; assembly: GCA_964419225.1. Classification (GTDB taxonomy): domain Bacteria; phylum Cloacimonadota; class Cloacimonadia; order Cloacimonadales; family CAYQPF01; genus CAYQPF01. Next base: position 27,707 of record CAYQPF010000039.1, read on the forward strand.
AGACTCTGTAGGTCATTTTGTTTTGGCAATTTAAGCAGATTTCTTTTTAATTGTAAAGAAAATTCCATTGCTCTCTGAAATATCTTCTCAGTTGTCTTTGGAGCTCCAAATAAAACTAAGATAATTATACCTTTGTCGCCAAAGTCAATCTTATTAAAATAACCGCCATATTGCTGACAGAGTGATATTATCTCAGAAAAAATATTTATTATTCTCAAGGGTGATACTGTGTCTTTGATCAGAGGACTATTTTCATCCAAGGCAATAAAGCAGGCTAAAACATCTCTGAACTCGCCCTGCATATTTTCCTGAATTACATTTATGTCAAAAAATTTATTCTGGATTTCAAAAAATTTCGGGTCTGTGTCAAGTGCTTTCTCAGACTGTTCATTAAATTCTCTTTTCGTCTCCAGACTGAAACTATGTGTTTCTTTCAAACTCGTTTTGTAATCTGAACCTAACATACTTCTTATAGTTTGATCTACTATGATTTCATTATTCGTTGCCTTTTCTGAACTCATTACAGCACTTTTTAGAGTTTCTCCCAAAAAATAATACGAATTATGAGTTTTGTTCGTTATTATCCCCCACTCAACTCTTCCAAAGGATACACCTATTTTGCAAAGAAATTCAAACTGACCCAGTTTCGTATCCTGAACTCCCTCCTTTAAAAAAAAATCCCTGACTTTAAAACATGCAGGTAAAACCTGATCAACTAACTGATATTTGGTATTACCTTCCGGAAGAGGAAAAACTGCAGTAAAGGAGTCTCCGGCAAAGGTTGAAATAAAACCTTCATAAGATCGAATGATATCCAAGCAGGGTGAAAAAACATGATTGATCATCAATCCCAAATTTTCTAAACCCTCATTTTGAAACCTTATCAATGATTGAGTCAAATTTGTAAATCCTGTAATATCAAAATAGGCGACTAAACCCAAGAAGCTACCGTGCATAATTTCCTTTTCGGCTTTTTCCAATATGAAATGCGGTACAGTACGAATCATAATACCAACCTATATTTGCGTATTCTTCCTGAATGTGTCAATTAACCTCTTAAGATTTGCTTTCGAAAAATCAAATCTAGCTCCAACCATTTTGTATAACTTTTCAGAATTGAAATATGCTCCTGAATTTAAAAACTCCTGATATTGTATTAAAGTCTTGTCCTTGTTCTTCTGATAATTTAGATATAAATCCAAACTTCCTAAAGTAGCGAAGGCAGTTTCAATACCACTGGAGGGAAAGGAAATTAAGTGTTGATTACTTAGCCACTCCCATTTGATCAATTCTTCGAATCCTTTAATATCTATTCCAGGATAAAACTTTATGTAGATCTTTTGATACTCATTCGCAAGTGTTTCGGGATCTGTTACCTTACTACTACATATAAATTTATGAAACTCATGGGTTATACAGGTATCAATAATCTCTTTGAAACAGTCATCAAAGTAATACCGTCTCGCTTCGCGAAAATCACTCTCAAGAGGAAAAAATTCATCCCAGTATTCAACAGAAAGGACTTCCATTCCCTTAGACGCTAACTCTTTTATTTCTGCCGGGATGCGTGGAGCATGCAAATACAATGATTTACAACAGGCATGCCATTGAAAAGTATGCCCACATAAATGAAAAAGACTCTTGATATCCGTTAAGGACTTAACAGTATTTATAATAATGTTTGAGGCAGAATATTTGAATAACCAGGAATAACAATCTTGTTGGATCTTTCCCGATCTTGATTCTAAATCTAAAAAACCCGAATTCACCATCTTATTAAACATAATCCCATAATCAAATTTGATGGAATACAAGATCCGGGTAACTTTGCTCAGAAATTCCTGAGTATCTTTATAAGGTATCAACGGGTGATCTAACTGACTGAACAATATATCCCAGGGACGTAATTCGTTCAATTGGTTTTTTTTCTTTTTGCTTTGATTATATTCTGCATAAAAAGGAGATAATACTTTTTCTACTGATCCGATAAACTCTTGTACATCATTTTCTGAAAAGAATCTGCGGTTGAATGCTGTAATCAGATAAGTATAGAAATTATCCAATCCTACATTTTTTGCTATGCTTTGGCGGATCTTTCGTACATCTGCAAAGATTTCCAGAATTTGATCTTTGTGTGCTAACACTGCTTTTCTGCTAGTGATCCAAGCCTTCTCCCGGGTTTCTCTGATATGATTATGTTCCTTGGATCTAGCTTCAAACAGTCCTATTTCCTCGTCTTCAATTTCAATTTTCAAATTAGATATTAAATTTGAATACACTCCTTTTAACTTCATTTCGTCTAAGAAAAGTCCTATGTTTTCTTCATTTTGCATAGCTAAGTCATTCTTGATTTCTATTACTATATTTTTTATCGAATCATCTGAAATATACTTCAAAAAGGGTGAGTCTATAAATTTTCTTTCAACCTGATTCATATAATCAATGGCCTTTTCAAACAATACTTCGGCATATTGATTATATCTGTCGGTATATTCGATTTTATCTTCATTGATCAACATCTGCATATAAAGTTCGTTCAGTTGATCTGAGTATATACTATATAATTCATTGGCTCTTAAGATAAAACTATAGAATTCTGTTGCCGAGTTTAGCTCTAAAGATAATATTTTTTTGTATTCACTCACCAATAATTCAGCATCATTAGCATCAAAATCTTCAGGATAAAAAAACCTTTTCAATAATTCCATTTTTTCATTTGTATATAACATTTTTACCTCAATATTTTCTTTTTGTGAAAAAATCTTTAAAGCACACTCTCCATGTAATATTTAACTAATTGGATCTATTTGTCAATCAAAACTTAATTTTTATTTCTCCTGTTTATGATTTTTAATATAAAAAAAGAGACGCATCTCTGCGTCTCTCATTTATAATTAATACTTAATAATTTTATTTAAGCTCTGCTACACCCAATTTCTGGGCAACTTTTGCTGTAAAGATCGGTTGAATGATTAAGGTCATTAAGATCACCCACATACCAATTGGTACCAAAGGCTCTAATCCAGGAAATTTACCGGATAAGGAACTGGCAGTGATCACAATCAATACAGCCGGGATAGCACCGGTTTCACGGACGAAAGAAATGAAGAGCAAATCTTTGAAACTGAGCTTATCTTTTCCCCAGTTAACAGGGGTAATAGAAGCAAAAACGGCAATAGGTCTAATGATGAACATAAATATTAGTGCCATGGTAATTCCCATCGGGGCAAATTTTAGCAATAAGACGGGATCAACTAAAGCTCCCAGTAATAAAAATATTAGAGGTTTAAAGAAACCATCTATCAGATTATTAAATGCAATTTCTGTCTCTTCCAGATCATTGGTCTTAATAATTCCTTTGACAGTGAACAATCCGGCAATGAATACAGCCATGAAACCGCTGCCACCAAACAAAAAAGCAATCTCATAAGTCATGATTGGAACACCAAACAAAAAAGCCAAATCAGCAGCAAATTCGCCTTCATGACGGAATTTGAATTTCTTAAAAATAAACAAAACTGCGTAGCCCAGTAATCCAGCTAATACTCCTATACCCAATTGTTTGGAAAATATTGACATAGCTTCTACTGAAAATACACGTTTATATAAATCCACTAAGGAAAGTTCGCTTCCACCAGATGATGTAATAATACTGATAAATAATAAAGTAACCAATGTGCCAGCCACATCATTTACTGCACTTTCCGAAACTACAAGATCCTTCACACATTCATTCTTGAATTTTAGAATACTTAAGGTTGGAATAATTGCTGCAGGATCCGTTGATGCTAATATCGCACCTAACAAAACAGCTACTAATACAGAGACCCCAGGATTAAGGAAATTATAGATTACAGTAAATAAAAATGAGGTTATCAACAAACCTAAAAAGGCGATTGAAAGGATCGGTAATAACATTTTCATGAAATTCTTCAGTGATGTTTCCAGCCCTCCCCCGAACAGGATTAAAGCTGCACAAAAACATACTGATAAATTTAGAAAATTTGTATTAGGAATTATTTCTTTAAAAAATGGTGAAGCAATCAATCCTAATGCAATTGCGGTAACAAAAATTGGTAGCTTAGATTTCTTAGATAAGTAAAAAGATAAATAAGCCAAAAAAAGAATTGCACCGATTTGAATAAAGATTCTCTTCATAAACCCGTCAGGTGTTTCTGCCGGGACTCCTGCCGTTTGTACTGCTTCCACACTCACGCCTTCATTCTCAACAGGAATTTGGACATATTGTGCTACTTCGTACACGGCAATTAATATGACGGCAATTACTATAAGGGAAATTATAGTATTCTTCATTAATAGCCTCCAGATTATTTTTTCTCTTAGTACAACTATTATCTTTTCTGTCAAATGTTTTCTGCTTATTATTCACTTTTTCAATTTTTTAATGCTTTATTCATTAATAATCCTCTTATTGTAAAATAATATTGACAGCTATTTATATATTTATTAATTTATCTTTGTTTTCAGGCTTAGGGGATTTTGCATAAATATTGAGGATTTGTAGTAGGAGGAAAAATGAAGAATCTCGTTATCATTGTGCTCACAATTATATTTATGGGAGCTCTCTTCGCTGAAGAAGATCAGAACACTCAAGCAAAAAGCTGTATCCCAACCCCGCATTATCTGAATAAAACAGCAACATCCAACCGTTTACCTGAAACTGAAATGTTTATTGTCCATCCACCTGTTCAGCTTATGTTTTCTTATAATGACTACTTCATGGGTGGTTACAAATCTATTCCGATCAGAATGCAAAGTGACCATACCGGAATGTATATGGTCTATCATGGACAGGAAACAACTCAATCTGCCTCCCGTAAAATTTATTGGAATTATATCCAGGAAGGACAAAGTACCCATTCAGGCAGAATTACAACCGATGATCTGCGTCAGGGTTTTCCTTCCATAGCAATTGATCCGGTCACCCACAATCCTTTTGTTGCCTGGCATGGTGAACTGGCAGCCGGTTCAAAGCTGGATGTAGGATTGGTGTATGATCAATACTCTCTGTTTAATATGCCCAACATGTGGTCCATGCCTCAGGTTGTTATTAATAATGAAAACGGACCCGATGAATTCATCTGGCCTACGGTTTTTGTGGGGACTTCTCCGCTGGGCGGGAGTTACCGTAGATTATACGTTTTTGCTGAAAATTCTATTTTCGGTGCTCCAACCCCGCAGAGGAATAATCCAAAATTAGCATATACAGATTTCACGACAGAGATGCTTGAAGAGCCAAACATCCCTTTTATTTGGACAACCAGAACAATTCCCCAATTTGAAGATTGGACGAACCAGACCGCAACCCACTTTGTTCTGCCTCAATATACATTTTTTTGTAAAGATTCAAAAATCGGGTTTATGGGATATTTGACTATGGACAGTCTGTACACATCAGAACCGGATCTGTTTGTTCTTTACAATGATAATTATGGAGAAGGTGATTTCAATCTTGTGATTCAGAATTCTGAGATCTATGTCACTAATCCCATGAATTATTTTGCCGGTGAAGATACTTTATTTTTTGCTCCGATAAACACTCATAATACGAACTGCACATTTGATAATTTTGACAGACTGCATATGATCAACTGTTGGGGATTACAAACTCCGGGCGGGTATTACCCGGATCTGCAGTATGTCAAAGATGTTCAGTTTGATTTTTCTACCAACCAATTCTCTATTCATGATATCGAACCAAAAGGTGCTGATGATTTTAATTATTATAATTATGAAAGCGACGGGCATGTCTATCTCCCCTGGGACGAGGATAATAACGGGATAATTGATGAAATTGGCAATAATAACGGTCAGGAATATCCTAAAATGAAAACAGATTTCCCATTTTACTGGTGGGATGAAATTGGGAGTTTTTCTGAAAATAACTTTAGAATTGTCGGAACGCCTAATGATCATAACTTAGTTGCAGTATGGCAAAACAGTAAAAAATCCCGCCAATTCCATGAATTTGAGGATCCTGAATATGCTGATTGGGAAAATGTCCCGGAAGTTGTGGTGGAGATCTCTTATGATAATGGATCAAATTGGAGTCCTCCCTTCTATATAAACAGCTTAGACAATCCTGATTTCTTTGGCGGAATGATCCCTGAGTACATTTACCCCTGTGATATTGTTGAAAGTCGTATGGGCGAAAATGGATATCCAATCTTAACCGTTCACTTCATGTTCTACAATGATCTGAGTTACGGTTCCTTTATCCAGAGCAACGGCGAAAATATCGGTGGTTATTTATACTATATGTCGGTAGATTTTGAGTTTCAACCCTTTGCCAATGCAGATAACATTGCTGAGGTATCCAATTTGCTGAAACAAAACTATCCCAATCCCTTCAATCCTACGACAACAATAGCTTATACCAATCCTAAGACCCAAGAAATCACCCTCAATATTTATAATGCCAAAGGGCAGTTGGTCAGGAACCTGGTGAATGAAGTCCAGCCTTCAGGAGATCAGGAAGCAGTATGGACTGGTTTGAATAATAGTAATGAAGCTGTCAC
>CAYQPF010000040.1:0-14116 GCA_964419225.1 uncultured Candidatus Cloacimonadota bacterium
CTACACCGATATCACCAGCAGGTACATCAGTATTAGGGCCGATATGACGGAATAATTCACTCATGAAAGACTGGCAAAAACGCATAATTTCTTCGTCCGATTTTCCTTTTGCATCAAAATCTGAACCACCTTTGCCTCCGCCCATGGGAAGTGTTGTTAACGAATTCTTAAAAATCTGTTCAAAGCCTAAGAATTTAAGGATACTGATATTCACACTCGGATGGAATCTCAAACCACCTTTGTAAGGTCCGATTGCACTATTAAATTCTATCCGATAACCACGATTAACTTTTATCTCACCCTTGTCATTAACCCAGGGAACTCTGAATATTATAGTTCTCTCCGGTTCACAAAGCCTTTCCAGGATATTTGCATTGACGAGTTGTGGCTGAGAAATATAGGTTTCCCATACAGATTCCACTACTTCTTTCACAGCTTGCATAAATTCAGGTTCATCTGAATTTTTTGCCGAAATTTTGTCTAAAAAATCGTTGAGTTGCATTCTTTCTCCACTTAATATTATTTTAAGTTAGTTTTTAAAAAAATTGCCTAAATGTCAAGCATAATTAAGTAGTTTTATCCCTGTGAAAGACACTTAACTTGCTTATTTGACAGTTTCTTAAATTGTTTGATAAAGTTCTTGACTATATTTCTATTTACATTATCTTTTCGTAGAGGTGATATGAAAAAGGTACTTATTAGTATAATATTACTGCTCTTAATTGGGCAGTCATTTACATATTTAAGCAAATTCCAGGTTGATTCTAAAAAATGTATTGGATGTAATGAATGTGTAAAAACCAAAATTTGCCCTGTTAATGCAATTAGCTTTAACTATGGGAAAGCACAGGTGGATCTGAAGAAATGCATAGGTTGTAAATTATGTGTTGTTGGCAATAACAAGGATTACAAACAGTGTCCTTCTGTTGCTTTTTATGAAGTAGCAGTACCCAATCCCCAACCTCAAATGGCTAAAAAAGTTATCAAAACTACTCCGAAAGATACTTCCGGAAAAACAACTGTTTTCAGTAGTAAACCTGAAACAACAGGCCCAAAACAGGAGAAAAAAGGAACCATCAAACAAGCAATAAAAGAAATTCTCTACATAGTTAATAAAGAAGCTTGCATCTCCTGCCAACTATGTGTTTCAAGTTGCCCTTCCAAATCAATAACTATGGTAAATGAAAAAGCCGTGATTGACACGCGGTCCTGCACCAAATGCGGAATCTGTATCAACGGTAATGGTAACGACTTTGCAGGTTGCCCGGTAAAAGCTATTTACACAAAATAGGAGCATTAAAAAATATGATTAAAAGGAGGTTAGATGAGCGATTGTTATACTATTTTGGTTGTTGAAGATGAAGAAAGTTTACTAAAAATGACAAGTCAATATTTAAGTATCAAAGGTTATTCAGTTATCGAAGCTTCTAATTTTTATAATGCTTTGGAACTGTTTAAACAGAATGAACCTAAAATTTCCCTTGTGCTGACTGATTTGGGACTCAGCGGAAAAGAATCTGGTCTCGATTTAATCAGAGAAATAAAGAGTATTAATCCTGTTATGCCCATCATTCTTACCAGTGGTGATAGTGAATCTCCTCTGGATTTTGCTGAAATTAAAAACTCCAAAGCAGCTTTCTTCCTGCCCAAGCCATACATGATCAATCAATTAGAAGATTTGATGTTAAAGTGCTTCTCTGCTCTAGACTAAATATTTATGGGCAACATCACTTCATTTCCTTGGAACTGGTTAGCCGGCAATTCTGTATGCTTTAGCTTACAGTTTAACAGACAATTAGAAAATTTGATGCAAAAGTGCTTCTCTCCACATGTCTAAAATTTTTAGGGCAACAGCATGCGTTGCCCTCTTCAAAAACCTTCACTCACAACCATTCACCATTAACCATTAACTGTCCAGTCCTAAAATAGTGGACTCAGTTTTTGATAGTTTTACCTGACACATCTGCCTTATACATATCTTTCCGATCTGTGACCATCCGCCTAATCAACGTCATCTGCGTTCTATTAATCCCAACTACTCACCCACATCACTCCGATGCTTAATCACTTTTCCTTTGACAATAAAAATCACTTCTTCTGCCAGATTGGTACACAAATCAGCTATCTTTTCCAGATTTGAAGTTATTCTCAAAAGATTGATTGATCTTTCGATATTTGTCGGGTCACTGATCATATAGGTTATTAAAATCCTGATAATATTTTCTTTATAATCATCCACAATACTGTCACGTTCACAAATCTGTTTCGCTAATTCGGCATCTTCTTCTATATAACTCTTCAGACTATCCTTGATCATACTGACCGTTTCTGTCGCCATCGCCGGCAAATCTATCAAATGCTTCAAGGGAGGTCTCTCTATCAGGAACTTTGCAGACTGAGCAATATTCACAGCCATGTCGCCCATTCTCTCATAATCACTGTTCATTTTCAAAGACATCAAAACTGTCCTTAAGTCCTTTGCTTCAGGATGATACAAGGCAATGAGACTGATACAGAATTCTTCAATTTCAATGTCCTTATTGTTAACCAATCCCTCATAAACAAATACTTCTTCCAGTTTTTCCGGTTTTCTTTCGAGCAAACCCTGAATACATTTCTCAATCATACTTTCGACAATTGATGCTTCATTGATAATTCTTTCTCTCAATTCAATTAATTTTTCTTTTAACATAATTCCTTCCTCAACCGAATTTTCCACTTAAGTATTCTTCTGTTCTTTTATCTTTTGGTACAGTAAATATTTTGTCTGTAGCTCCCATTTCGATTAACTCGCCCAGATAAATAAAGGCCGTATGATTTGATACTCTGGCAGCCTGGGCAATATTATGGGTGACGAGAATGATGGATACTGTATTTCTCAATTCTACGATCAGTTCTTCAATATGTGCGGTAGCTTTGGGATCAAGTGCAGAAGTCGGTTCATCCAAAAGCATAATATCAGGTTTCATAGCCAGAGCTCGGGCAATGCATAAGCGTTGTTGTTGTCCACCGGAAAGAAATGTGCCTTTTCGATGAATTTTATCTTTAACTTCTTTCCAGAGTGCTGCTTTACTCAATGACTCTTCCACAATCTCCATTCTTTCCGTTTTACTCAAAGAGATCCCGTTCAATTTATATCCGGCAATCACATTATCAAAAATACTAAAATTTGGGAAAGGATTTGGTCTTTGAAAAACCATTCCTACCTTTCTTCTTAAAGCAATCGGATTCAATTTGAAGATATCAATGTCATTCAGAATAATGTTCCCGGTATGAGATGCCCCGGCAGTTAATTCATGCATTCGGTTGATACACCGCATGAGAGTGGATTTTCCACACCCCGAAGGTCCCATGATTGCTGTGACTTTATTTCTTTCGATCAGCATATTAATATTCTTGATTACATCTCCATCCCCGTAGGATGCAGAGAAATTCTCAATTCTTAGAACTGAACTTTCCATTTTTTGGCAACTCCTTTAGCTATAAGATTTAATGAAAGTATAAAAAAGCAAAGAATAAATGAAATACCCCAGGCCATATTATTTTCTTCCGGAAAAGGACTGGTGGCATAATTAAAGATCATTAACGGTAAAGATTGAACAGGCTTAAGGATATTGCTATTCAGGAAGGGGTTACCGAATGCAGTAAATAACAGAGGAGCAGTTTCCCCGGCAATTCTGGCAATACTTAAAACCACACCTGTCAAAATCCCGCTTACACTGCAGGGCAGTACAATTTTAAAGATTGTGCGGAAGTATGAAACTCCCAAAGATAAAGATGCTTCCTTCAATGCTAAGGGGATCAATTTCAAGCTTTCTTCTGTTGACCTGACAATTACCGGCAGCATCATAATACTCAAGGCAATTGAACCGGATAAAGCCGAAAATGTATGCATTGTCTTTACAACCCAGATATACGCAATGATTCCTATGACAATGGAGGGAATTCCCTGTAATATATCTATGAAAAACCTTACCCAATAAGCCATTTTAGTATTTCCAAACTCAGAAAGATATATCCCTGTCAAAATCCCGAAAGGTATTGCTAACAATGAGGATAATGAAATCAGCATGAATGACCCTAACAAGCCATTCAATATTCCGCCCCCCTTCTCCCCCATCGGCTTGGGCAACTGAGTCAGAAACTCCCAATTGATACTGGAAAAACCAGCCTTGGTAATATGATAAATAATCAGAAACAAGGGCAAAGTTATCAAAACAGCACTTAAAATTACCAGCCCTTTGAATAAAGTATCTTTTAACATTCTATATTTTAATTCTTTCATCTATACCTCAGATCGAAGATCTCTGAATAATTTTTTTACTAATAACATTTATTACAGCTGTAACCATAAATAATACCAGTCCCAGCTCTATCAGTGAAGACATATACAAAGGATCCACTGCCTCTGTAAACTCATTGGCTATCGCACTCGCTAAGGTATTACCGGGATCAAACAAACTCTTGGGTAAATAATTGGAATTGCCAATAACCATAGTCACTGCCATCGTTTCACCCAATGCCCGGCCAAAAGCTAATAATGTCCCCGCAGAGATTCCTGACTTACAGAACGGCAGGATTATATGCCTGATGACTTCAAATCTCGTTGACCCTAAAGAATATGCAGCCTCTTTTAAATCCTTGGGAACCATGGAAATTACCTCTCTGGCTATAGAAGCTGAATAAGGAATTATCATTACTGCCAAAATGACCGACGAAGTAAAGATCCCCACCCCATATGGCGGGACATTGATTATTCCATGATTCAGCAAATACAATTGCATATTCCTGATCACCGGCACAAAGACAAATAATCCCCACATACCATAGATCACCGAGGGTATTCCAGCCAGCAACTCAATCAGACTCTTGAACAGATTTGACCAAAATCCTCTGGGATAGTATTCTCCCAGAAACAATGCTATACCAAGTGAGAAAGGAATCGAAATGAGAATTGCTGTTACAGAAGTTAAAAGTGTGCCCACTAAAAAAACCAACGAGCCAAATTCTCCGGTTACAGGATTCCAGTCTTTTTTGTAAAAGAAACTGAGACCGAGTTTGATTAATGATTCTCTGGACTGATAGATCAAAGTAAATAAAATGGCCAGTCCGAGAACTACTGTAAACACTGCGATCACAGTCAGAAACCACTTAAGTGCTTTTTCAGAATTCATCTTTCTCCTTTTCTCCCGAGACTGCTGTTAACCCAAGTTTTATTTAGTCATTTGTAACAGCTGCAAACCCTTCCGTTCCTTCTCCCTACCAGGGAGAAGGCCAGGATGAGGGTCATGTGTCTCAATATTTAAGTAATCATTCAAATATACTTTAAATTTTCTTACCATTGTAGGTAACTGTATCAAGAAGTTTTTTAGCCTTTTTTACAGCATCTGCCGGCAGGGGTGAGTATGTCATTTCTTGTGCATATTTCTGACCGTCAGCCAACATCCAGCGGATCAGTGAAACTGTATTCTTTGCCTTATCCAAGGTTCTGTTTCCATAGTTTTGTTCTTTATAAATCACTATCCAGGTAAAACCACTGATAGGATAACCGTCTTTGGCATCGGTATTTGTTAAGGAAATTCTCGTGTCATTAGGAATACTCATCTGAGCTGCAAGACTAACCGAGTTCAGATCGGCTTTGATGTATTTACCAGCTTTGTTCTGAATCATACCATAAGTCATTTTATTGTTCATTGCATAGATCAATTCAGTATAGCCGATCGATCCGGGAGTCTGATTAACAATTCCTGCTACCCCGGCATTACCCTTAGCACCTAATCCTACAGGCCAATTGACAGATTTTTCCACTCCAACACTCGATTTCCAGGAAGGGCTGACTTTTGACAGATAATCGGTAAAAATAAAAGTCGTACCACTACCATCCGAACGATGCACAACTGTGATGGGCAGATCAGGCATTTTTATTCCGGTATTAATCTTAACTAACTGAGGATCATTCCATTTTTTGATCTTACCTAAAAAGATATCTGCTAAAACATTGGGACTAAACTTAACTATATCATTCCCCGGCAGATTATAAGCCACAACCACTGCTCCAAGACAAGTAGGCACATGAATTATTGTACCGCCAGTTGCTGCCATTTCTTTGTCATTCATAAAGGCATCAGTCCCGCCAAAATCAATCGTCTTTTCGGTTAATTGTTTGATTCCGCCACCAGATCCGATAGCCTGATAATTGACCTGTACTTTGTAAGTTTTGTTATAAACATCGAACATTTTGGAATAAAGGGGGTAAGGAAAAGTTGCACCCGCACCCAAAAGCCCGGTCTGTGCTTGTATAAAACTAAAACTGACTGCCATCAGCATTACTAAAAGAGTTATTCTCTTAATCATTTTTCCTCCATAATTATCTTTTTCTAATATAGAATACAAAAGAATTATGAAGTGAGTATTAGCGAATTGTTAAGATTGTGTTAATTTTTTGACTTTAATGAATTAATTTAAACCCGGATAATGCAGTGGAGATTTGTTGAATGAGTCGAAGATTTTGAAGAATGGTGACTTACATACGAGCGATTACATATAACATATATATTTTGAGTGAGTATGGAAGTCATCCAAATTCAAAAAATTAACTCAGACACAAAGAATCTACTGCATTGTTCGGGTTAAACAAAAAAGCTTAAGAATCTGACGGAGGAAAATGACGAAAATAGATAATAATTAAGAGCCAATTAATTTTACCTCTTATCTATTGAACTCCACTGCTCGCTGTAAACACATTCTTCACCTTTGAAGACAACTATAAATTTTAGAAGATTAGGCATGTTTGCCAGCTCTTCTGCCTGTGTGTATTTAGCCAATTGCTTTTCGGCTTCCGTGATTTTACCTTTAAGCAGTTCATCAGTGAAGCCTTCTTTCTTGCAGTATTTAAGTTCAATTATGGCATAATATGAAGGCTTAACCACATCATTAGGTAACAAAGCTATATCTATGTATCCGCCTTCTACTTCATATTCTGATTTAACGTAGTACATCTTACTCAGGAGACAATAGGTTAAAAAGACTAGCTTCACATACTTCTCGTCAAATTTTATGAAATCCCTCTTGGATAATTTCTTTAGCATACTTTCTGCAATCCCGACCAGAGGCAAGATATTCCCATCCTTAGCTAATTTCATTAGGGCTATCTTTATGGCAGATACATTCAGATTGAAGTGAGAGTCTGCCTCAATCAGTTCATTGAAAAAACTAAAATAAAGCTCTTTTATCACATAGTTAGGAATATTCATTTCCAGTAAACCCAAACTCGAATCAGTAATCGTCAACAACCCCATGTAAAAGAAAACAGACATTAAATCATCTGTAGTGAACCTCTGTCCTAAGTCAAATTTCTGGGTCAGAGACACGTATGTGGTATTTCCCTCCAGAATGTTTTGGATAATCATTAAATTTTCTTCCGGATTCCCCAAATGGATGTATTGTTTTATTTTATAATAACTGGTGGCAATATTCGTATCAATCAGCTCATCTGGAGGATTACCTGTTGTCAGGAAATCTTTCAAATAATATAAGACCATATCACTATTATAAACTCTTTCTTTAGCATCTTCAGCAAACAAATAGCCATTATAGTTCTTTTTCATAATTGGTAAGGTCTGTTCAATGGAGGTATTCTCAATCTCCCAGGACTTAAAGATAGTAATAATTTCCTCTTCGGTAAAGCCCAACATTTCATTTAATTTCGCATTGGTAGTTAAATCTGAACCCATGTTAAAACCTGAAGTCAGACTATCCAGAGTAAAAGGGCTAACTCCCGTTATAAAAATCCGATCAACGATTGTCTTAGTTCCGATTTTTAATACTTCAAAGAATTTACGAAAAAAACCGCTTTTAGAAACAATCTCTTCAAAAAGTTCTTTTTTATAGCCTAATAACTCACTGGTGAAATGATCGTATTCATCTATCAGGACATATAATTTTGCATCAAGAGATGTATTTAACTCTTTCAGAAAGTTATTGAATAAGGAAGCTGCAGGCAGATCCGGATTCAGCTCAATCTGCAGTTCATTTCTTTTGATAAACTCTTTCAGACTGCTATAAATACTCTTATCAAAAGCAAGTTCAACTTCAGATTCATTTTTGGTTGATATCCCGCTGAAATCTAAGGATAATATATAATAATTACTTTTCAAAGGTGTCGGATGGTGACCAATATACAAATCCTTAAAGAGCTTATCAAACAACTCAGCTTTACTTCTGTCGTAGTAATACTCCAGAACAGATACAAAAAGGGATTTACCAAATCGGCGTGGTCTGAGGAAAAAAAGATACTTCTCATGATAGTTCTCTAATGTCTCGATAAACATAGTTTTATCTACAAAGTAATAGTTCTGTAAGATTAAATCACAGAAATTACTAATTCCATAAGGTATCTTCTTCTTCATTGGCCACCTCGTTCCGGGGGTTTTTTATTCCTCCGTAGAAAACTCCTGATTACATGCATAACATTTGTGTGTAACCTCAGATTTTTTCTTCAACTCTTCTACTATAGTTGCCTTACAATTGGGGCAGACTACTTCAACCGGTTTACCATTGGAAATAAACTTACATTCCGGGTAGTTCGTACAGGCATGGAATGAACCTTTGACAGATTTCTTCTTCACTATATCACCCGTCTTACAGGAGGGACACTTCAAAAGAGGATCCTTCTTTATATATTTACACTTAGGATAATTAGAACAAGCTGTGAACTCGCCAAAACGGCCTTTTCTCAGAACAAGGGGATTACCGCATTCCGGGCATTTCTCATCTGTAAACACAGGCTCATTATTGACGATGGTAATTTCTCCGTTTTTCCGGACAAAATTCTTGATATTCTTGCATTTGGGGAAACCTGAACAGGCTAAGAATTCGCCCTTCTTGCCAAATTTAATCACCATTTTACTGTTGCATTTTTCGCAGACAAACTCAGTTTCCTGAACTAATTCCTGCTTACTGGCTTTGATATCAACCTTTCCCAGTAAGTCCTTGATTACGTCATAATATTTTTGCAGTAATTCCTTCCAGTTGAATTTGCCATACTCGATCTGATCCAATTCATCTTCCATCTCTGCAGTAAATTTCACATTAAACAATGCATCGAATTGTTTGACCAGAAAGTCACAAACCTTAAAGCCTAAATCGGTCGGCAAAAATTTCTTTTCTTCAATTTTCACATATTCTCTTTCCAAAATAGTCGAAGTGATAGATGCATAGGTAGAAGGTCTGCCTATTCCCAAAGATTCCAGTTCTTTGACCAGACTCGCTTCTGAGAATCTTGCCGGTGGTTTGGTGAAATGTTGTTTTCCTTCAATTTTGAGGGTATTTAATAGATCTTCAACAGCATAATCTTTATCAATAATCTCACCTAGTGAAATACTGGAATAGCCGTAGCAAACTGAAAATCCCTTATCAATAATTGTACTTCCGGAGGTCTTAAAGATCGCATCACCTTTTTGGATTTCGAGGCTGACGGTATTAAGGCGGACCGGCTTCATTTGGGTGGCAATAAAACGCTGCCAGATCAGGGTATATAATTTCAATTGGTCAGGATTAAGCTTGGAAGCCAGATTTTCCGGAGTATTGAAAGAATCTGTGGGTCTGATGGCTTCATGAGCATCCTGTGCCTTATTCTTGTTCTGATATTCACGGACATAAGTACTCAACTGATTCGCGCCATACCTGTCTTTGATCAAAGCACGGCAGGAATCATTTGCTTCAGTTGAAATACGAATCGAATCTGTTCTCATGTAAGAAATGTAACCTGCTTCATAAAGATCCTGAGCAACTTTCATGGTTTTCTTACCGGAGAAATTAATGATTTTATTTCCATCCTGCTGTAAGGTAGAAGTGATGTATGGAGGATATGGTTCAATCTTTCTTTCAGATTTGGTCAGCTCTTTGATCACAGCCTGAGCTGCTAGCATCTTTTCCAGGATCTCATCTGTTTCCTGTTTATTCTTCAAATCAGCTTTAGCATTCAGCCACTTTTGTAAAGTAGCTTTAAAAGAAGGAAGGACTTCTTTATTGAATTCTCCTTCTATAGACCAGTATTCTTCCGGAATAAAGCTGAGGATTTCTCTTTCTCTTTCGCAAATGAGTCTCAAGGCAACAGATTGTACTCTTCCGGCACTCAAACCGGTAGAGATAATCTTCCATAAAAGAGGACTGATCTTGTATCCGACAATACGGTCTAAGATTCTTCTGGCTTGCTGGGCATCAACCTTATTATCATCAATACTTCCTGGAGTAGTAATAGCTTCCTGAATAGCCTTGGATGTAATTTCATTGAAGATGATCCGGTAAACAGGTTTATCTTTTAATTCTTTCTTCAATACTTCCTTCAGATGCCAGGAAATAGCTTCTCCTTCGCGGTCATGGTCGGAAGCAAGATAAATAGTTTCAGCAGCCTGTGCTAATTCTTTTAATTCTTTGATTATTTTCAGTTTTTTAGTATCGGTTACGTATTTTGGTTTAAATCCGTTATCGACATCCACACCAATTTCTTTGGAAGGGAGGTCTCTGACATGTCCCATTGAAGCTTTTATGGTATATTCTTTACCTAAAAATTTACTGATTGTTTTAGCCTTTGTTGGAGATTCTACAATAATAAGAGTCTTTGACATAATTAATTTTCCTCTAATCCGCTTTCTATTTTTCCACAGCATTTTTTAAACTTTTTGCCACTACCGCAGGGACACGGATCATTTTGCCCGACTTTCAATCCGACAACCCGTTGCTGGATCCGGGGTTTGTGTTGTTCCTCAGATTGGTCTTGCTGAGGTTGTGCCGGATGCTTGAAAGCAGAAGTTTCTGCATGATTCAATTGCACATGTTTCAATTTTTCGTTTCTCAGCATCATTTCATACTCTTCTCTGGTATATATATAAGTTGTGAACACTTTTTTCGTCACATTCTCATGAATTTGAGAGATAAGTGTTTCAAAAAGAACATAACTTTCTTTCTTGTATTCTATCAGGGGATCTTTATTTCCATATGCTTTCAAGCCTATACCATCTTTTAAAAGATCCATTTCATGCAAATGATCCTGCCATTCATCATCAACAACTTCCAGTAAGCTTCTTCTTTCTATTTCTCTCAATCTGTCTATCGAGAGTTCTTTTTCTCTGGCTTCATAACAGTTAAGAACATATTCTTCCAGATTGGCTATCAAGATATCACGATCCATTCTTTCAGTGATAAAGTCATCTAATGTCATGTTAATCAAATTCAGATTGTGTCTGAACCAATAAAGAATTTTACCGACAGGCCAATCTTCAGAATACTTAATATCACCTATGTTATTATCTACAACCAAAGTGATGGTGTTTCTGATCATATCTTCTATTTCAAATTTCAGATCCAATCCTTTAAGCACATTTCTCCGATAAGTATAGATAACTTCTCTTTGCTGATTCATTACTTCATCATATTTGATCAATTGCTTACGAATCTCAAAGTTATGGCCTTCAACTCTCTTCTGGGCTGTTTCCACTGCTTTGGTCATCCACGGATGTGTAATAGCTTCACCTTCTTTCAAACCAAATTTCATCATCATGGGAGCTATTTTGTCTGACCCGAATAACCGCATCAGATCATCTTCCAGAGATAAGAAGAATCTGGAAGTACCGGGATCGCCCTGACGGCCCGCACGACCACGCAACTGCCTGTCTATACGACGGCTCTCATGCCTTTCTGTTCCTATTACATGCAGACCATCCAACGGGAGTCCGTAAGGATGTTCTTCTGTGATTTTCTTACTTAAATTCAAATAGTTCTTGATATCCTGAGTTACGACGCTTTCACCCAATTTAATGTCTGTACCACGACCCGCCATATTCGTAGCAATGGTCACAGCACCGGGATATCCTGCACTTGCAATGATCTCTGCTTCTTTTTGATGGTATTTGGCATTCAACACATTGTGGGGGATGTTCTTTCTTCTTAATAAACGGCTGAGTATTTCTGAGACATCCACACTGACAGTACCGACTAAGACCGGTTTCTTTTGTTTGTACCAGTACTCGATCTCATTTATGATAGCATTGTATTTTTCATTTTTAGTTAAATAGATCACATCGTCATGATCAATTCTGGAAACATTTACATTTGTAGGAATAGATTTGACGGGTAATTTATATATTTCGAGAAATTCCCCTTCTTCCGTTACCGCAGTACCAGTCATACCGGCAATCTTATGATACATTCTGAAATAGTTTTGCAGAGTAATGGTAGCCAAGGTCTGAGTAGCACCTTCGATAGTAACCCCTTCTTTTGCTTCCAAAGCCTGATGTAAACCATCACTGTATCTTCTGCCAGGCTGAAGACGGCCGGTAAACTCATCTACAATTATTACTTTATTGTCTATTACTACATAATCTACTTCTTTCTCAAAAAGAGCATAACTTTTTAATAACTGACTGATATCGTGCAGCTTCTCATTTTTATCCAGGAATATAGAAGTTATCGCTTCTTTCTTGGCAAATTTCTCTTCATCTGTCAGAGTTTCATCATCCTCCACCTCTTTATGCAGATCATCCAACTGATCCAGAATAAAAAGATCCTTATAGTTTCTTGATAATTCTTCACGACCTTTTTCACATAATTCTGCCGAATGATGATGCTCATCGATCACATAAAACAATTCATTGTCCAACTCGTGCATTTTCTTGTCTCTGAGGTAAAATCCTTCCATATCACTGACAAGTTTTTTCAGATCGCTTTCTTTCATCATCTTTTGAAAAGCTTTATTTCTGGGAGCTGCTCTTCTGATTAAGAGTAAAGTCTTCCCTAACTCATTGGAATCAGCATTATCCTGATTGATCATTACTCTCGCTTCTGAAAGAAGCCTGTTCACGAGGAGACTTTGCATAGAATTGAGTTTTACTATCTGAGGTTTCAACTCATTGTAGAAATTCTTGCTTTCCGCTACAGGACCGCTGATGATCAAAGGGGTTCTCGCTTCATCCACCAACACACTGTCCACCTCATCTATGATTGCATAATGCAGATCTCTTTGCACTAATTGAGAAGCACTGACTGCCATATTGTCACGCAGATAATCAAAACCAAACTCATTATTTGTACCGTAGGTGATATCCTGACTGTATTGCTGTTGTCTTTGGCCAAAATCCATATCGGAGATTATGCAACCCATGGTAATATTATGGAATTTAAAAATGGGACTCATCCATTCCGAGTCTCTCTGGGCAAGATAATCATTAACGGTGATCAGGTGTACGCCTTTTCCTACAAGTGAATTGAGGAAAAGAGGCAGAGTTGCCACCAGAGTTTTACCTTCACCTGTCGCCATTTCTGCAATATTGCCTTCATGCAGAGCTATACCGCCGATCAATTGAACATCAAAGGGTATCATATTCCATTCAACAATGTTACCGCGAACATCGTATTTATGACCAATCAGTCGCCTGCAAGTATCTTTAACGATAGCATAAACTTCCGGCAGTTTCTCGTCGAGAATCTGTTGTGTTTTCTTTTTGAGCATTTGCTTTGCATCATCGATCTGATTACCAATACTATCTTTCTCCTTTTCACTATGTTCACTATGAAAAGTGGCGGTTAAATCGGTAATCTCCTGATAATAAGGCTGCAGGTAATCTCTGATCTCCTGTCGAATTTCATTCACTCTGTTCTGAATATCTTCATCACTTTTTTCTAAAAGACTTTTACAGATTTCGTTTATTTCATCAACAATGGGCTGAACTTTGTTTAGCTCTTTTTGTTCCCTGTTACCCATAAAGAATTTCAATATTTTTTCTAACATATCACTCTACCTAATATAGTTTTATTTTCTTACAAATCTTGAAACTATCTTGTAATTGTCAATTTAAATCGGATTGAGCTATCTAAAAACGAAAAAGGACACGCAAAGCGTGTCCTTAATTCTTATATTTTTTCCCTCCCCTCTCTTCGCAAGAGAGGGGGTTGGGGGGTGAGTTATTTCTCTACAGCCTAACCCGGTGTATGTGCTGGTCTCTCCACTGACACCTATATCTCAACCCTATCCTAAATCCTTTCCCTTAAAAAGGGCAAGGACTTACCGTTTGAACCAGTCTCAAGACAGGTTCTGCAGAGAAACATGTGGAACGGTTTG
>CAYQPF010000040.1:14126-34068 GCA_964419225.1 uncultured Candidatus Cloacimonadota bacterium
CCTTGCCTCTTAATTGGGCAAGCTGCCCAATCTCCAAAAAGCCAAGTTCTCTGTGCCCCCTTCCCTTAATCAAAGGGAAGGGACAGGGATGGGTTGTCGATTCCACTGCCCCCTGCCTACTGCACACTGCCCACTATTTCAGCAACAGTGCTTTTCTTATAAATCTCTGGTTCTCTGCTTCCATCTTAATGAAGTAGATACCTGAGCCGGCAGGTTTGTTTTTATCTGTCTTACCGTTCCATACTACAGTGTTTCTGCCCATATTCTGTTGCCCGTTAACCAAGGCTTTAACCAACTGTCCTTTAACATTATAGACATTGATTTTTACTTTTTGGGATTTTGACAAAGAATAAGAGATCGTTGTAGTTGGATTGAAAGGATTGGGATAATTCGGATTAAGTCTAGTAACATATCCGTTTACGGCCGGGTTATTATTTCCAAGACTATCTGCCAAATTGATGATCAGGATATTAGAGATAAGGCTCTCACCTGTGGAATACTTAGCTGTTACATAATAATGATATTTACTTCCCATTTGAAGCTCATCAATATAGGTTGTACTACTGGTAGTGTCTTTGAGAACATAAATAGAGGCATCTTTTTGCTTATAGATCTTGAAACATTCGAAATCAGGTCTGTTAGCATAATCCCAGGCGATTGTATAATTTTCATTATTATGAGAAGCTATTCTCAGATTTTCCACTGGAATTAAATATTGTAAATTTGCATTCTGATTATCTAAAACCTGTCCGCTTGTTACAACAACATTAGCCACACTAAACAGCTCATAGCCAGCCATTTTAATTGTCATTGCGGGATAAGTACCTGCAGGAACATACATTTCATAGTAGCCATTTGTATCTGCTAAAGCTGAATAATTACCTAAAGTGATCAAAGCATTATGGAGATCCTGTACATTGTTACTGGTTGTAATGGTTCCGCTAATTTTGGCTGTATTAGCGATTTCAGCGTTGATGGTCACATCATCGATATACCATGTGCTGCCTCCGGAAAATCCTGCATAGTACCAGCAAAGTTGATAATTAAACTGATTCACATCATTAAGAGATACATACTGAAGCATGGGACCGCTTGTACCTCCGGCAGGTGCAGACCAGATTGTTGTCCAGGGTGATGTATTGGATCTGTAAGCTACACCGATAGTACCGGTTGATCCACCACCTGGTATATACTTCTCTTTGAAGCCCAGGACGGCATTTGTAGCACCGCTGAGATTAAAAGGTTTAGAAACAAGACGTGTCGTACCATCAAAGGAAGGTTGACCGCTAAATTTTACCTCAGGATACATCCCGCCGGCATTACTGGTTTGTGAGGATGTCCAGTTTGCAACATTATTATCAATTGTCCATTGCATAGGAAGGAAAGTATTAAACGGCTCATTAAGAATGTCTGTTTGTACACCAATTCCGATGTTAACACTGGTATCAAGATCAAAGGCATTATTAGAAAAGCCCATAACATTGATCAAGACAGTCTGATTAGGTTGAGCGTTACCTGATACATGGGCAGAATATGCTTTTTGTACTGTTGTAAAGGCCGGTATGGTTCCAAAATACTTATTGTTCTCATTAAGAACAAGTAAATCACCTGCTATTGTTAATTGAATTCTCAGATTCTCGATTGGCATATTTGTAGGATTCAGGATATTTACTACTAATTGAATATCTTCATTGGGATCTGGCATACCATTTCCATTACCCTGAATATCGTTGATCATCACACTTCCCAGCATATAGGTAGGTTTTCTGCTGTTTACAGAGAATCTTCTCTCCCAGGTATTGTCACCATTAGTTACAGTCAAAACAAAAGGAATTGTATGATTATCGGGACAATTCGGTGCAACCTGGAATGTATAATAATCAATATTTGTACCGGAATATCCGCTGATGATAGTATTATACTCAGATGTGGAATTGAGGATAGTGATGTTGGGATCAGTAGTTGAAAGCACTGCAACAGTGCTGTCGGCATCCTGCTGGCCAATATTCGTAAGGGAAATACCTAAATCAACAGTTTCTCCGGATTCGATTACATGATTACCATTTGCATCGAAGATATTAGGATTAGCTGAAAGGATCAAATAAGGTAATTCATGATTGATCGGAGTACCTGAAAAGAGAATAGCACTGCCGTTTGTTAAAGTTTTGGCAGTTACAGGATAGACATTATTGTAAGAATATTGAATACCCCTTGTACCTGTGTGATCCAAAATACCAATAGTAGAATAACTGTGATGAGTGGTTGAACCATCACTATTTGTATCAACATTATTGAAGGTCTGGTACTGGATTTTAATAATTCCGTCATCTGTAGAAGTCGGGAAGTAGGTTTGGTCATAAAGTATGATCTGGAAAGTCTCTATATATGATGGATTACAATTATTCTTCATATTATTCCATTGAATCACATAGTAATGTTCATCCTGGTTAAAATAAGTATAAACTCCCGATTCTGTACCTGAGGCATATAGATCATCCCAGAAAGCTGCGATGAAAGGATGAGGACAACCTGATCCAGGTATTGTGCCATTACGGAAATCGTAATTGTCCATATGGCCTAATCCCAGCCAGCCATTCGAGCAAACACTGATATTATTATATTCCAAGCCATAGAATTTGAAGTTGAAAGGTAAAGTTACATCCACAATATCATCAGTATTATCGGAGTGATCGTTTAACGGTAATAATGTCCCGCCTAAACTAACTACATTAATCCAGTCATATTCAGGATGGTCAAGATAAGTAGAATCGCCGTCATCATAGCATAAATATCCGTATGCATCAGGTCCTGTAGGATTAAATACTGCAGTAGGTCCGCCAACCATTCCAATCATCACACCGAAATTCTCTACTTCACTATAACCTTCGTTATTATAAAGAGTAACTTCAAAAGGAATGGTCATACCAGGAATTGTCTGTCCTAGGGCTGTGACAATAAAGTGCTCTGTAGAAGATACTTGTGCTCCGACATTAAGTGTACCAAAATAGGCAACTGAATCCTGAATATCAACCAAGGTTGACTGAGATCTGAGGATTGCATAAACATTGGTAATAACATTTTGCCCGTTATTCTTTAAACCCAGACCAAGATTAGTAGTTTCGCCGGTATCCAACACATGGTTGCCATTATCCATGACATCGTAACCTGTGATATCAAGATCAACACCGGCAACAGGCACATCAATTCTATTCGTCCAAGACTGGTCGCCTGAAGTTACAGTTAAAATGAATGCCAGATTATACTTGTCCTGGCAATTACCGGATACAGTAAATTTAAAGGGTGTGGCACCCTGAATTGTCTGATTTGATGCCATATTGCCAAAAGTAACCAAAGAATCGATCATAGTTACATTTGGATCTGCTAAACTTAATTTAGCCTGAACACTCTCGAATGCCTGAGCATTATAGTTTTTCAGGGTGACATTGTATTGAATAGTTTCGCCGGCATTAACTACACCATTGCTGTTTCCTGTACTACCACCTGTGTTATCATCATCAATAACAGCACTTTGATAAGCGACTGTACCGGTTTCAGAAATCTGGATAGTACCAATTTCCGGTTTGAAATCAGGTTTTGTACATGTAACAGTGATGGCACCTGTTAAATCACCTGAATAAGAAAGATTAAGTGTTCCTGCTTCATTAGTATAACCTGAATTAATTTGAATTCCATTCTGATACAAGGAGATCCAAACATCTTTCATAGGCTCGCTATTTGCATTAAGTGCGGTAAAATTGGTGTTATTGTTCCCAAGATTCACATTGGATTGATAACTGACTGTCATTTGTTTGGGAATATCCATCCAGACATCCATACTGGGATCACCCATCAAATTACAGATTCTGCTGAAAAAATCATATTGACTTGGATTCGCTGAACCAAAAACCTGTGAGAATCTGATTTTGGAGTACATCAAAGCATCACCCATTGTTCTGAGATTAGCTACGTACAATCCATCAAAAATACCCATTGTCAGGAAATTGTTAAAAGCTGTATGAGTTCCAGATGTGGCTAAACCAATAGCCGTTACAGCACCTTTGGGAGTTCCCGGAGTACCAGCTCTGATTGCAGTTTCTGTAGTTGCTGTTCCATCTGCATAATTTCCTGTTCCACAGGTTAAGATCACATAATTAGCTAACTTGAACCCATTGGTAAGGCCATTAATATTACTGTCTCCCCAACCACTCATGCCGATATAACCACGGTAATTATAAAATACACAGCCGTTGTTTAAAGCTGTATCGCTGGTATTGTTATTGATAGTTTCATATTGTTCAGTAAAGGTAAAGTTTGGCTGATAGGTTAATAACAGATTCTTGATATACTTATTCACAGAAATACAAGAGGTTCCGGAATGGGCAGGATCTCCTACCAATAAGGCTTTATTATACCAGTCTGTGGTTGCCATATAAGGAATTTTTTCATAATTTTTGATTTTGCTGAATATGGTGGCAAAATGGGACGCGGATTCTATGGAAATTCTGCCTATTGAAAGATCTCCGACATTATCTCCGCCTGCTACCCAGGTATAAGAATAGTCACCTGTGTCATAAGAACCAAAAGTGGGAATATTATAGGTACCGCCGGCATCACCCAGTAAAATTACATATTCGGGTTTGTCTTCCCAAGTATTATAAGCAGTCTGAATATAGTTCTTGATGGCTGTATTGGTGGAACCGGTAACTCCTAAACTGGCAGTAACAACATTGAAACCTTTCTGCTTCTTCCATTCTACAAACTGATTCAAAGTCGTCTGAATATCAGTAGTATTTGTCGTGTGAATCAATAAGATCGTTCTTTTCTGATAAACCGGAGCTACATCTCTGATCTGATCATAATTCAAGATCAAACTGCGATACATTGGCTCAAAACTGCGGGAAATCTTTTGATTCATCTTGTAGGATGATACCTGAGCATCATTATCATAATTTACTCTGATCGTAATTTCTTTTTTGATATTCAATTCATTTCCACTCGGATTGTAGGAAAATGGATACACCTGAATGTCAACTAATCTGTAATCTCTTAACTGATATGCGGATCCGGCAGATGCTATATCCGCAGGATAAGTTGCAGCAGATCTGTTGTAGTATGATGATTGAACAATTAATGGTTCGGTGTTAACATCTTTTTCCATACCCTGTGAAGGAAATGGTACAATATTTGTTAATCTGTCTTCTTTTATGGTTGAACTGTTAATATTAATACTTCCATTGGCAGGAACGGCTATAGTAACGGTAAAATAAGGAATTTCAGGAAGACCTTTTTCTATTAAATATGCACTTGTTTGATGAATAATATGAGTATATTCTGTTCCGGAATACTTCTTTTTAATAATCTGATAATCATCCAACTTAAAACTAATGTCCATATAGGAACTAGTTTTCTCCAGCACAGTAAACTGCTTCGAAACTGAGTCGCTTGTCTCGGCGTATAATCCCCCCAGAGACAATAACAACACGGCTAAAAAAATCACGCTTAACTTTTTTAACATAATCCTCTCCCTTCTATATATTATAACAGGTTCAATTGCAATTTTAATTCCAATTATAACAAATACTTAGATTTATTTTATGTTACCTTGTTACGTGTTTCCAATTGTCAATTTTTTCTTTCCCTGGCTATAGAGTGCATTGAGTTCATTTCCAAATCTATGTTTTGTCCCAGGGCAGACACACAGGTCTGCCCTACAAATCGATGGCATCCTTTACTCCCCTCTCTTCCCAAGAGAGGGGCCGGGGGTGAGTTACTACTCTCCTTGAAAGATGACGCAGCTTGCGTCATTAATTCTAAAGAGCCTGGCAGGCTCTTCTCCCAAGAAAGATTTCATCCCCACTGCCCCCTGCCTACTGCACACTGACTACTCACTCCTTATTATTTGCCTGCGGGTTTATCCTTTTCCCTCTGATGCCTGACGACTGACACCTGACACCTACTTCAAAAGAAGTGCCTTCCTCATAAAGCGTTGGTTCTCTGCTTCCATTCTGATGAAATAGATTCCCGATGAAGCTGGTTTGTTTTTCTCTGTCTGACCATTCCACACAACTGTATTTGTACCTTTGTTCTGCATACTGTTAACAAGAGTTTTTATCAACTGCCCCTTAATATTAAAGATTTTGATCTTTACTTTTTGTGCTTTGGACAGTGAGTACGATATGGTTGTTGTCGGATTGAAAGGATTGGGATAATTGCCATTTAATTTCGTTACTGCTTCTGAAGGTTCCAGATCATGCACAGCAAGAGTATCTGCCAGGTTGATTACAAGCGTATTGGACACAAGACTTTCCCCACTGGAATACTTAGCGGTGACATAGAAATGATACTTACTCCCTGTTTGTAATTCAGCAGTAAAAGTCAAAGCACCTGTGCTGTCTGCAATAGAATAAAGACCGCTGTCCTTTTGCTGATAGATCTTGAAACACTCGAAATCTGGTCGGGTAGTATAATCCCAGGCTATCGTATAAAGCTCATTATTTATCGCATCCAGTCTTAAATTCGTAACTGGTGGCAGATATTGTAAATTTACATTCTGATTTTCCAATACCTGACCATTAGTTAATACAACATTAGTTGCCGTATAAAGTTCAAATCCGGCCAGTTTAACAGTCATCTCAGAGTAATTTCCGGCAGGAATATAGATTTGATAATACCCGTTACTGTCTGCCAGTGTTGAAAAATTACCCAATGTTACCAATGCATTATGCAGATCCTGAGCATTATTGCTCGTGGTAATTGTTCCGCTGATTTTTGCGGTATTGCCGATTTCTGCATTGATGGTCACATCATCTATAAACCAGTGACAGCTTCCGGAATTACCTGTAAAGTACCAGCAAAGTTGATAATTAAATTGATTCACATCATTCAGAGAGATATACTGCAATATCGGACCACTGTCAAAATCTGCTGCATGTGACCAAATAGTCGTCCAGGGAGTAGTACTTGATCTGTATGCTACTCCGATAGAACCGTATGAAACCCCGCCCATGAAAAACTTCTCTCTGAACCCCAGTGTTGCACTCGTAGCTCCACAAAGATTAAGCGGTTTGGAAATCAGACGGGTAGTTCCTTCGAAGGCAGGCACTCCGAAAAATAGTACCTCAGGATGCATCCCGCCTGCAAAGGTTGTTTGAGAAGATGACCAGTTAGTATTATAGCCTTCTACTGTCCATTGCAGAGGAGGAAAAGTATTAAAAGACTCATTCAGGATATCTGTCTGTACTCCTATACTAAGGTTAGCACTTGTATCAAGATCAAAAGCATTACTGGAAAATCCCATTACATTAAGCAGCACAGTCTGATTAGCTTGAGCTGTTCCTGAGACATGAGCAGAATATGCCTTTTGTACCATAGTCAGAGGTGGAATTGTCCCTAAATACTTATTAGTTTCATTAAGAACCATTAAGTTATCAGCTATGGATAATTGAATTCTTAGATCCTCAATCGGCATATTTGTCGGATTAAAAATGTTCACAACAAGCTGTATATCTTCATTAGCATCAGGCATTCCGTTTCCATTACCCAAAATATCATTGATCAACAGACTTCCCAGCACATAAGTTGGCTTACGGTTTTTAACAGAGAAATTTCTCTGCCAGGTATTTCCATTAGTGGTGATGGTTAAAACAAAAGTAATTGTATGATTGTCAGGACAGTTTGGTGCCACCTGAAATTTAAAATATTCGACATTTGTACCTGAATTACCATTTGTTATTGCATTATAAAAAGAACTGGCAGTCAGCACCGTGACATAGGGATCAACAGTTGTAAGCACTGCATACGTACTATCTGCAGCCTGCATACCCAGATTGACCAGTTTAATCCCCAAATTGACTGTTTCTCCTGATTCGATAACCTGATTATCATTTGCATCAAAGACATTCGGACTGCCGAAAATAACCAGAAAGGGTAACTCCTGGTTTATAGGTTTTCCGGTAAATTGAATGGCACTACCATTAGTTAAATGCTTTGCAGTTATTGGATAAGTATTGTTATATGAATATTGCAGTCCTCTTGTTCCTGTATGATCCAGGATCCCGATGGTTGAGTAGCTGTGATGTTCTGTTGAACCATTGCTGTTAGAATCTATATTATTGAATGTATGATACTGAATTTTTATAATTCCGTCATCTGTAGAAGTCGGATGATATGCCTGATCGTATAAAATGATCTGGAAGGTCTCATTATATGACGGATTAAAGCCATTCTTCATATTATGCCATTGAATCACATAATAATGTTCTTCTACATTATAATACTTATAAACTCCGGAGCTTGGCCCAGTTGCATATAAATCATCCCAAAAAGCAGCGATGAAAGGATGAGGACATCCGGAACCGGGAATTGTACCGTTACAAAAATCGAAGGAATCCATATGTCCGAATCCCAACCAACCATTGGAGCAAACACTTATTGTACTGTAGTCCATTCCGTAAAATTTGAAGTTGAACGGCAACGCTACATCAATTACATCATCCTGATTGTCGCCATGATCATTCAAAGCTAAGCTTGTCCCTCCTAAGCTTAGGACATCTATCCAGGCATAGTCCGGATGATCCAAATAAGTCGTATCGCTGTCATCATAACACATATAGCCATAGGCATCAGGCCCGGTCGGGTTATATATTGCATTTGGTCCGCCAACTATACCAATTAATACTCCAAAATTTTCGACTTCGTTATAACCTGCATTATTATAAAGAGTAAGTTCAAAGGGAATAGTCAATCCAGGGATTGCCTGCTCTATTGCTGTGATCATAAAGTACTCGGTGGAAGATACCTGTGCTCCGACAGCCAATGTTCCGAAATAAGCTACAGAATCCTGAATGTCAACCAGACTTGATTGAGATCTGAGAATTCCATACACCTCAGGAATAATAATCTGTCCATTGTTTTTTATGCTCAAGCTCAGATTAGATGTCTCCCCAGGCTCAAGTACATGGTTGGCATTGTCTAAGATATCATAACTAACAATATCCAGATCCACTCCTGCTACAGGGAGAATTATAATGTTTGACCATTCCTGAGTACCTGAGTTTATGATAATTGTAAAGACCAGATTAGATTTGTCCGGGCAATTCCCGGATACCATAAACCTGAAAGGTGCGGTACCCGGAACTGTCTGATTTGCTGCTATACTGCCAAAGGTAACCAAGGAGTCGAGTAATGTCACATAGGAATCAGTAATTCTCAATCTTGCCTGTACTGCATTGAATACCTGGGTACTATAATTTTTTAAGCTTAGATTATACTGAATTGTTTCTCCGGCATTTATAACACCATCACTGTTACCAGCACTTCCGCCTATATTGTCATCATCTATGGCAGCACTATGATAAGCTATTGTACCGGTTCCTGAAATCTGAATAGTTCCTATCTCAGGTTTAAATTCAGGTTTTGTAGAGGTAACCGTGATAGCACCTGTTAATTCTCCGGAATAGGTTAGATTCAATAATCCATTCTCATTCGTATATCCTGAATTTATCTGATTTCCGTTCTGATATAAAGAGATCCAGACATCTTTCAAGGGCTCCCCATTTGCGTTTAAAGCGGTAAAGTTTGTATTATTGTTTCCGGGATTAACAGTTGCCGGATAGCTAAGAGTCATTTGTTTGGGAATATCCAGCCAGACATCCATGCTGGGATCACCTATTAAATTACATATTCTCGTAAAAAAATCATTCTGCTGAGGATTAGCATTCCCATAAATCTGTGTCAATCGGACTTTAGAATACAAGAGAGCATCGCCCATTGTCCGAAAGTTAGCGATATATAACCCGTCAAAGATTCCCATAGTCAGAAAGTTGCTGAAAGGCCTGTGTGCTCCGCAAGTAGCCATTCCAATTGCTGTGACTGCACCTTTGGACTCTTCCGGTGTACCCGCTCTCACAGCAGACTCGGTTGTGCCTGTTAGATCGGCGTAAGCACCCGTATAACAAGTTAATAAGACATAATTGGCCAACTTGTAACCGTTTGTCAAATTGTTGATATCTGTTGCTCCCCAACCGCTCATTGTGTGAAAACTGCTATAATTAAAGAAAAGACAGCCATTACTTAGAGCTGTATTATTGATTTCGTTCTCTATATTTTCATACTGCTCTGTGAATTGAAATCCGGGTTGATAACTCTCAACTAAATTCTTTATATACTTATTTACAGAAACATAAGAATACTCTTCCCCGGATTGATTACCTGTCAGTAAAACCCTGTTGTACCAGCTTGTATCATCCATATATGGCTGTTTTTCATAATTTTTTATTTTATTGAAAATCGTAGCAAACTGCACTGGTGTTTCGAAAGAAATTCTTCCGATCGCCAGATCACCCACATTATCTCCACCTGCTACCCAGGTATATTGATAATCTCCTGTATCATATGAGCCGAATGTTCGAATTCCATAATTACCATTAGTATCCCCCAATAAAATTATATATTCAGGCTTATCTTCCCAGGTATTATACGCATTCTGAATATAATTCTTTATCGCTGTATTTGTAACACCTGTTACTGCTGTACTTGCCGTGACCACATTAAAACCCTTCTGCCTTTTCCATTCCACAAACTGATCTAAGGTTGTCTGAATACCTGTAACATAAGACGAATGGATCATTAAGATTGTTCTCTTTTGATAAACCGGTGCCACATCCCTGATCTGATCATAATTCAGGATCAAACTACGGTACATCTGTTCAAAACTACGGGAAATCTTTGGGCTCATCTTATACGAGGCTAACTGGGCTTCGGCATCTAAATTCACTCTGAGCGTTATCTCTTTCCGTATAGTTAACTCATTTCCAACCGGATTGTAGGTAAAAGGATTCACCTGGATATCTACCAATCTGTAATCTCTTAACTGATATGCTGCACTTGCTGTCGCAATTTCAGCGGGATACGAATCTGCGGATTGCTCATAATTAGCTGAATTGACGATCAAAGGTTCAGTGATTACATCTTTTTCCATACCTTGTGAAGGAAATATTCTTGTGTTTGATAATCTTTCTTCTTTTACAGTCGAACTGTTCACACTTATGCTGCCATTTACCGGCACAGCAATGGTTACAATAAAATAAGGAATTTCAGGCTGTCCTTTTTCAATTACATACGCACTGCTTTGATGGATAATATGAGCGTATTCTTTACCGGCATAATTCTTCTTGAGGATTTGATAATCATCCAGCTTAAAATTGATATCCATATAGGCATTAGTCTTTTCAAGTATGGTAAATTGCTTTGAAGCAATATTAAGGGGCTCTGCACATAATCCGCTTAAACTGATCAGATAAATTGCTAGTATTAATACAAATGGTTTTGTCTTCATAAGAACTCCTTAGAAAAGCTAATGCAATCCCATAATAAACCCTTACCTTGCATTACTATTGTTCTATAGAAAAAAAATTATTACTTATTTGAAAATAAACATGTAGCAGTTTTCAGTCAAGAAAAAAAACATGAATAATAATATAGTGAATGTACAAAAACATAGTTCATCATTATTCGAATTATTTGTCATGTTGACATATTTCGAGAAATCTTGGGCTAAAGCCCACGAGAGAGTGGGAGTTATTGTTTTTTCCCCGGCATGAATGCCGGGTCTATTGATAACATCGGCTCTCTTTTTGGCATAAATGCCGGGTATAAATAAACCACCAATTCCGTTTTACTTTTTGTGTTTTTTGTGCTTTTTGGGGCTAATATTTTTTTTGGTTTGGACTCAATAATACATGATTCAATAATTTGCTTGACTCAAAATAAGTTTACAGGAAATTAAATTTAAGAAAAGTTCAGATGAGGTTGAATATGGATCAAAATTTAAAACCGCAACCGTATGTTAATAAGAAATTAAATTTTTTTGTTGGCCTGATGGTCTTACTGAGTACATTGGGAGTATATCTGATGACTCATGCCAGATCATTATCATTTTGGGATTCAGGAGAGTATATTACCTGTAGTAGTGTGCTTGGAATTCCTCATCCTCCCGGAAACCCCTTCTATATAATTTTAGGAAGGTTTTTCTGTATTTTCAATATGGGTTTTACACATGCCTGGATGGTTAGCTTTATGTCGGCTTTGATGGGTGCATTAGCAGTATTGTTCACCTATTTATTTACAGTTAAATTGATAACAATGTTTGAAAAAACCCAATGGATCATCATCTTTGGAGGTATATTTGCAGCATTTCTCACTGCCTTTTCCTACACTTTCTGGATGAATTCCATCGAAGCTGAAGTTTACGGCGGGTTATCTTTAATCGTCAATTTCAGTATTTGGTTAATATTAGTCTGGGTTGAGAAATCGCAAGATTTTTCTCATCAGAACATCTTATTATTTCTTATATATACTTTGTTTCTGGGCTTTTGTATTCACCAAACATCCTTGCAAATTGCCCCGGCCTTACTGTTCATAGCAGTTTACCCAATGTTGAAAAACAATTTTACGAATGGTAGTTTCTGGATGAAATTCATCATTTGGACAATCTTATTATTAGCTGTTTACTTTATTTTCAATACTATCGGTGCTGCAACTAACATTCCTGTGTTGGAAAAATTCATGGTCGGTATTGCCTTTTTTATCATGCTTTACATTTACTTACACAAGAAAGTTGAGATCAAATTTTGGTTAATGGCTTTTGCCCTGATCCTCATTGGCTTCAGCCCGCACATATATTTACTCATCCGTTCGGAATATCGTCCTTTCATTAACGAAGGATATCCTCATAATTTCCAACTTTTCCTGGATTATATCTTAAGAAGACAGTATGGTGATACCAGTTTTGCTGTCAGAAGAGCAGATTTCTTCTACCAGATAGACTTCCATTTCCTCAGATATATGGGATGGCAATTCATGAAAACCGAAGTATTGGTTAATTGGATAAAACTTCCCATTAATGCCCTGAATGTAATGGTTTATTTCATTGTTACTTTCCTGGGATTTGGCGGACTTTATTATCAGTTAAAAAAGAACAAGCATTCTTTTGCTTACTTCTTTTCTTTATTATTTATGACAACTGCAGCTATGATTTTTATCATGAATTTATCAGATGCAGAAGTACGGGACAGAGATTACTTCTTTGTGACTGCCTATAATTTGTGGGCTGTTGCCATGGCTTTCGGAGCCGTTGCTCTTCTTAATTCTGTACGAAAATATAAACTTGTTCTTGTTTGTGTTGCTGTTTTATTAATGGCTTTCCCGGCATTTAATATGGCATCTCAATACAAAGAGCATGACAGATCATACGAATTGATCTCAATCGATTACGGCTTGAATATCCTGAATAGTATGGAAGAAAATGCTATTGTCTTTACAAATGGCGATAACGACACCTTCCCCTTATGGTATGCTCAGGCTGTCAAAGACCCGAATGCTCATGAAAATGTTTATCCGGCTAAAGATGTCAATCCAACCGAATACACGTTAAAAGCTATTGCTACAGCGATGGCTTTCAAGAATAAAGACTGCTTCGGCGTCAGAAAAGATGTTACGGTCGCCAATCTTAGTTTGTTAAATACTCCTTGGTATATCAGACAACTCAGAGATAAAGAAGGCGTAGAATTCAATATGCCTGATGAACAGATCGATAATATGAGTCCTGTCAGATTCAACGATCCTACTGAAATCGAAATTACAGGTGTATTGCCAACCGACAAATTCAGCATTACTTTCCCCAAAGAAAAAGGGTTCCTGATCAAAGACCAGGCAGCTCTGCAAATCATTAAAGATAATTTTGGTAAACGTCCTATATACTTTGCTGTCACCGTTTCTGATGTTATCGGTTTTGATATGCACCTGAGAAACGAAGGTATGGTTGATCGTATTGTCACAACTGCTAGTGGTGAACAAAAAGATGTAGCCAGAATGCGAAACAATATCGAAAAAGTTTACTCTTACCGTGGTATTTTCGATGATAAACTCTTTAAAGATGATAATATGCTGAGATTAATCAACAATTATGGTTCCGGTTATATGAGATTATCTTCAACTTACCGTGATACAGGCGATTTCCCTAAAGCCATCATGTACATGCAAAAAGCCATTACTTTTGTGGAAAACAAGAGTAAGTTTAATCTTGGTTTAGCCCAATTGTATGTTGAAGCTGGTAAAAAACAGGAAGCTTTGGCTCTTTTAGGAGATGTCCTTAAAGATAACGCTAATAACACTCAAACGCTTGTCCAGGCTGCTTTCCTGAATATGAAACTGGGTAACGTTAAAGAAGGTTTCAAATTTATCGAAAAAGCGATTCCGCTTGATCCGCAAAACACTGACTTTGCTCCCCTGATCCTGCAGGCTGCTGTTCAATTCAATGCCAGAAAAGATGGTGCAGCTCTCCTCGAAAAATTAAAACAGTTCCAGGATCCTGCCGAAATTCAGAAGTACATTGACAGAGTTAATGATCCTCTGATGTCTATCCCGGATAGCGTTAAGATTTAAAGATCCACTATAAATAGAAAAGCCCCTCAAAAAGGGGCTTTTCTCATTTATGAATTGTCCGAACCCTAACCTATAATTGTTCACAAATCAATTGTCAAAGGTAAAACTCAAAGTTTTCAGAGTTTTCTCCTTCCGCTAACTAACAACTAACAATTAACAACTATTTCAGTTTCCCGGCTATCTCAGCCAAATGCTTTCCTAATGCCTTAGCTAAGACCAGTTCATTCTCACTCGGCTGACGGCTCCCGTCACCTCCGGCGATAGTGGAAGCTCCGTAAGGTGATCCACCAGACATTTCAGAGATTGTCATCTGTTCCTGATTCGAATAAGGTAAACCAACAATCACACAACCGTGATGTAAAAGAGGAATCATCGAAGTAATTAAGGTTGTTTCCTGTCCACCATGTTGAGTTGCAGTACTGGTAAAAAATGCAGCAGGTTTACCGATTAAGGTTCCCTTCATCCAGTCTCCGGCAGTCTGATCCCAAAAATTCTTCATTTGGGAAGCCATATTTCCAAATCTTGTGGGTGTGCCTATAATATAACCATCGTATCCTGCCAGATCCTTACGTGGATCAGCAAAAGGAATATCTTTCATCTGTAGTTTTAATTGCTTGGCATAATCATCTAGAAATTGTTCAGGAATTAATTCCTGCACCTGCATCAATACGGCTTCTCCCCCGCCTGCTATGATACCGTCAATTACTGATTGAGACATCTTGTATATGTGACCATAGGTCGAATAAATCAATACCAAAATTCTTGGCTTTTCCATTTTTCTTTCCTCCAAATTCATTTATTATAAAAGGTAATTGTTTCCTGAACTATAGCAAGGCGAATAAATCAATCTGTTCTGTCAAAAGCGTTATTTTTTATCTTGCCATAAATTTTGAAATAATTTACAAAGCATTGTTGTTATATTTAATATAATTTAGAAAGTTTTATTGGGAGTTCTATATGTCTAAAAAAGTTGTTCTTGTCCTGTCTCTGCTACTCATATTACATTATTCTTTATCTGCTGCAAAATATTTGGGTATTAATAAGGGGAGTACAGGTGTCATAGATCCACATTCAACAAAGACCTTACGCTGTGTGCTTATGCAACCGGAAAACTCCAAAGCTGCGGAAAAAACATTTAAACCTGATGTCAATCTTACAGACCAGGACATAACAGTCAAATTGGCCTACAACAATACCATCCCATTGGCGAAAGCTGTTTCGGCAGGTAGTGTGAGTGTTTTAAAAAACAAGGTTATCTTCGATAACAAAAGAGAATTCATTTTTTCAGTTGATATCGAAAACTTGTCCGATGATCCAATAATTGTCAGAATAAATCGTTTTTTGCCTATCGATGCCTTTTTAGGGTATCCTGAAAATGAAGACTTCCTGGAGTTAAACACTTCCTTCGCTACTACTTTTTTCCGGAATGTAGAATATATTGATGCTGATACTCTCCTAAATATCAACAAGCCTCTTATTACAGAAAACTTTAACAAAGACCAGCAGAAAATCCGGGATTGGTATCAGGCTCAGACCAAAAGCATTGCCACAGGTGCTGAACAAATCCGTAAACTGTCTGACACAATGATTATTGTCAGAAAAGACGGCATTGATATCGATATCAACTCAACCCATGAATCTTCTTTCTACGCTTGTAAATATGAAGTAACTCAGGCTCAGTGGTTGTTGATCATGGGAAATAATCCCTCCTACTTCCGAAACTTGGAAAGCCTTTGGCATCGGGACAGAATGTATCTGAATAACCCCAAAAAATTAAAAGAAGATGATAGTCTCATTGATTGGGATAACCTCCCTGTCGAAAATATCTCCTTCAACGATGCCATCATTTTTTGTAATAAACTTAGTATTAACCAGGGTTTAACCCCCTATTATTCAGTTAACGGCTACACCAATCCCGATCAGTGGGCCAAAGACTTTAAACCCTTTATCAATATCGGTGCCAATGGCTATCGTTTACTGACCTCCGCTGAATGGAATATTCTCAGCAGTTCAGGTTCCGGTTATATCTGGGATAATGTTAATTCCTACGGTCATACTCAGCCTGTCGGCATAAAATCACCTAATAGCCTGGGCATATTTGATATTTTAGGTAATGTGAGTGAATGGTGCATCTCAGACGGAAATACAGGTGTTGTGAAAGGTGGAAATTACAGTGCTTCAGCTAATAACCCCGAACGCCACAGAAGAGGTTATAACTTTAGAAAGAACAACAAAACAGGACTGCGTCTGGCAAGATCCGTGAAATAGGATCAACAATTGATTCATACTTTGGCAAATGAACCTATCCTTCAGGGCAGTATTCATTAATCTGAGACGGTAAAAAACAGGCAGTCTTATCAGTCCATACTGTCCATTTTGATATTTTAACCCGAACTGTGCAGTAGAATCTTCACGAGCTTTAGCCCAAATCCATCTTAATATTCTGCCCAAAAATGAATGATTTTTTTTGTATTGTACTAATAATTTTCTTCATATAATGGAACAAAAAATGCATATAAAGATATCAAGATTTTTTATCTTTCAAAAATTAAAATGGAGGTGTGTTATGAAAGCTATTTTTTTAAGTATTCTATTCATTTTAATGTCTTTATCAATTACTGCTGAAACCATTGTTCCCGGTGGATATGTCGAAGGAATTTGGACTTTAGCAGAATCTCCCTTTACTGTTCTCAACTATATTACAATTCCTCAAGGAAGCCAGTTAGTCATAGAACCTGGTGTAGCTGTCAATTTTAACTCTGGTGCCGGACTCACCGTCCAAGGGTGCCTAAAATGTGTCGGAACTGCAGCAGACAGTATCTTGCTGACAGGCCCCAGTCTTAGTTGGTCAGGGATCAAGATCGAAGGCATGGATTGGAGTTCTGATTCAACAAGAATATCTTATACTATAATTTCTAATAGTATTGATACAGGTATTCAACTCCTCAGTGCTACAAGGCTTTCTATCAAAAATTGTCTCATTACCCACAATTCCGGATCTTCTGCAGGAGGAATTTTTGGAACAGATACCACTCCCATTATTACTGATAACATTATTTCCGAAAATACTTCCAGCTCTTATGGAGGAGGATTGACTTTCTGGGGCAATTCTTTTCCTTATCTGGCAAGAAACATTATATCAGGTAATATTGCCGTAGTAAATGCAGGAGGAGGAATCACATTTTACAACAGTCATCCTATTCTTGTTGATAATGTGATCAAAGACAACACTTCCATGAATAGTGCAGGTGGTGGTGTTTATTATCATAATTCTACTATTCATATGACTGGTAATATCATCATGAACAATTCTGCTGCTGATTACGGCGGTGGTGTATGCTCCTGGAGTGGATGTGCTCCCCAAATTGTAAACAATTTGATCAGTAATAATACAGCTGTTTACGGTGGTGGCTTTTATAGTTTCAATGCCAGTATTCCTGTTTTGACTAATTGCACTATAACCAATAATTTTGCCGAATATGGCGGTGGAATTTATACTTCAGACTGTACTGATCTTGCCTTAAAAAATTCTATTCTTTGGGGTAATGAAGCATTAAACGGAAATCAAATATATTTAGATTTTTACAGCAATGCCTATGTATCTTATAGCTGTGTTGAAGACGGATATCAGAGCTTCGCAGGTCCTGGCTCAGAAGGTTTCGATCCCAATGATTACAGATTTTGCACGGAATCGGATCCTCTCTTCAGCGAGCCCTCAACCGGTACGGGCAATCTCTTTTATGCAAATGTCCCAGGATGGCGTTTCAATAGCCAATCACCTTGTTATGAAACTGGTGATCCAATCATGACTGATTTGTTTCTGCCTTCTTATGACGTATTGGGCAACAATAGAGTCTTCGGAAGCAGAATTGATATGGGTGCATTAGAGTATGATGGCGAACCTAGCGGAAATAATCCTGTTGCAATAGCAGAAAAACAACTGTCAAATTATCCGAATCCTTTCAATCCTTCTACAACTATAAGTTTTGGTATCCCTGTTCAACAACAGATCAGTCTGAAAATATACAATTCCAGAGGACAGCTTGTCAAATCACTTGTAAACAAACAACTCAATCCTGGTAATTATAAAATTCCCTGGAATGGAACAAATGATAACGCAGAGTATATCTCAGCAGGTATTTATTTCTCTGTTCTAAAGACAGATAAAGGTCAACAAACAAGTAAAATGCTCCTGCTGAAATAGCATCAAGCATTTTTTCAGGTATTATATGCTAGAGTTGATAATCTCATTCCTGGTTGCTCTCTAGCTCCTTAGTAGCTCCTTAGTAGCTATTACTAAAATCTATATACGAATGAAGGGGTATGATTTTACTCATACCCCTTCATTTTTTGCTGTCTTGATGATACTATTTTAACAAAAGCATCTTCCCGGAAAGAACTGCATTCTTAAAAGATAATGTGTAACAATACATCCCGCTGGGCATAATTTTCCCTTTACTGTCACATCCATTCCAAATGATCTCATAATTGCCACGTCCATTAACACGTGTACCCAGTACCCGCACTAATTGTCCTTTGATATTGTAGATCTTGATA
The DNA here is from genome assembly GCA_964419225.1 of uncultured Candidatus Cloacimonadota bacterium. Lineage (GTDB taxonomy): Bacteria > Cloacimonadota > Cloacimonadia > Cloacimonadales > CAYQPF01 > CAYQPF01. The sequence continues at coordinate 33,126 of CAYQPF010000040.1, forward strand.
AACACCGGTCCTTTTAAATCCTCTTGAACTTCAAATCTAATAGTTGTCGTAGGATTGAAAGGATTCGGATAATTTCCCATAAGCTTTACTGAAATATACTCCGGAGCATTTTGTGCTATATCTTCTTCAGACACACCATCCGCAAAACTGGTAAAAATTGTTAAAACTCCATAAGCTATGCTGATCTCAATGATTTGCATCTTCAAACCATAAGCTTCTTCTGAGTCTTCCGGATATGTGTAATATTGTGCTAAGAGGTATTCTATCTTTTGCTTAGCCCAAATCTTTGCTAAAAATTGATATTGGGTTATTACGCTATCTGCTAAATTCATCTGATATGTATAACTTACCGGTTGCCCAAACGCATTACCACTGAGTTGTATCTCCACATTCTGTGCTGTCTGATACCTTCCGCTTACTACCATCTGCTTACCAATATATAAGTTGGGCAACGGATTGGGAAATACCTGAGTAACTGCTTCAGCAGGCACTACTGTAAACTCAGGATTCAATAGCACAGGATTACGAATCATATTATAAAAATCGGTAATGACTTGCTCCACCTGATTATTGTCCAGGAAGATGGCCATTCCCTGATTATCATTAGCTAATGTTGAAAGCAATATCCTGTTAACATCTGTTCCAATCCCAAAATTAAAAAGAAAAATGTTAGTTTCAGACTGGGTAATCAAGTCATTTATATGGCTGATCAAGGGCCCGATATTTATGATTCCTGCTGTAGGCTGACCGTCTGTCAGGAAGATAATTATGTTTGCAGTACTGTCATTTACAGCTGAAAACTGTGGAACCGCAGTATCAAAAGCTAGACCTATATTTGTTGAACCATCAGCATATAAAGCATTGATGTAGTTAATTGCCTGAGTAGCATTGTTTAAATTATAATTCATATGCTCAGGCCACAAACTTGTTACATTTTGGTTAT
>CAYQPF010000041.1:0-33673 GCA_964419225.1 uncultured Candidatus Cloacimonadota bacterium
TTTGACTAATGTATGTGTTATCACTTGTGGTCATAGCTAAACTGGCTAATACAATGCTGTGTCCATTGAAATTGATATTCTCCTGATATGTTCCCGGATAGACTAAAACTGTATCGCCATTGCTAGTGTTATTGATAGCAGTTTGAATCTGAGTAAAATCACCGGTACCGTCAATTTTGACAGTGAATACTGTAGCACCAAGATTGATGTTAAAGAAAAATATTAATAAAATCAACCATTTCATTTAAGCTCCCCAGATATAAGAGACACGGACAGTGGCATGTCAGGTTCCACTATACAATATTTTAGCACATAATTGTGAATTTATAAAAGCAAGTCAACCAGAATGATTGAGTTGCAATTGTAAATCACAGACTATGATATAAAAAAATGTATCACAAAAGACAAGCTTTCGTGATACATTCATTATTAGTCAGATATCTGAAATACTATTCCAGAATGCCGATGATATTTTGGAAGATATCTTTATTAGTTTTGATTTTTTCTTCAGAACCCAGCACACAGATGAAGGAATTCTTCAGAGCTTCAGCCAAAAGTACGTGGTATCCGGTCATATCTTCAGCTGTTGTTGCCAGAATATCATCTCTCAACTTTTGCACATCTTCTTTGCTGGTTCCAATCAAATAATTGGTTATACTCTGATCTGCTTTCATAGAAGGAGTCATGGGCTGGTCGAATTTGGCTATTGTACCGATCACATATTTGGTCAGTTCTTCATCCGATAATTCCAGGATTTTCAGATATTCGGGAATTTTGTCATATATATCCAAAGAATCAATCAAATTAGGATCACGGTATGAACCCACATAGAAATTCCCGTTTCTGCGGAAACTGCTCATTGGCCCATAAGCTCCACCCTGTACTCTGATCTTAATCCACAAATAATCCAGATTGAGGATATTATCCAAAACCTGCATTTTTCCGGAATACTCAAATCCCAATTTCTTAAAGTTACAACCCTTGAAGACATACTGAACTCTGCCCGGAATATAGAAACCTTCGTTTGTGGTTTCCACAGGCAGATCAAATTCTTTGTATTCTACAGGGATGTCCTGCAAATTCTCAATTAGTCTGGCAAAGGATTTTTCAAACAGAGGATAATTCTCATTCTCGCAGGAAGCACTAATCAGGACATTATGGGCATTGAACAATTTAGTACTGACTTGTTTCAACTTAATCACCAAATCATCCTTCAGTGTGTCAAAATTCTCTTCCAGATGTTTCAGTTTAGTATAGAAAGTAAAGCCATTGATCACATCGTTAAATTTTGCGGACTTAGAGTAGTAGGACATTAGTCTGGTAATAGCCATACCATAGCCGGATTGCATGATGTGCATATCGTAACCGGATTTCTCTTCCTGGATAATATCCTTAATTCTTTCTGTATCGGTAAATACGGTTTTGTTGACAACTTCAAGAATAATATCCACTAAATCTGGTAATCTATCAACTAAAACTTTAGAAGCAATGATGAATTTGGGAGCATACGCATCGGCATCATCCTTGTGACTATAACTCTTCAATTCAAAACCAACACCGCCGGTATGGGTGTTGATCTCGTTGGAAAGTTTACTATAGTGCATGTTTTCTGTACTGATTTTACCCATAACATCTGAAAGAATACTGAGATAGAACAGTTCATCCGTATCCAGGTGCTTGGTTTCAAAGAAAATTGAACTATACACGATTCCATTGGTGTCCTGAGGATAGAAAACACATTGTTTTCCGGAGAGAGTTTTTTCTTCAAAACCGATATATTCTGCTTCGGGAGTGATATCATGCAGAGTCAAAGCAGGAATTGTTGCTAAAACTTCAGGAGAATCAGGCGTGATCTGACGCAGTTTAAGCAGTTCGGCGGTGTCCATTATATCCTGAATCTGTTTTTCTGAAAGACTATCCTTATACTGTTGCAATTTTTCCTGAGTTCTGGACTGCATTTCATTGACCATATTCTTTTTGGGTTTCAAGATTACAGTTGTTTTGAAATCATTTTTGGGAATAATCTCTTTTAAGAGATTTTCAAAGAAACCATGTTCTTTCTGTTCTTTGATATGCTCAAGGAATTTAACATATTTCAAATTCTGGAAAGGATCCAAGCCATAGATACAATAGTTCAGGGTCTGTTGCATATAAATAAAACCCTTAGGTGTACTTTGTGTATCGGCTTCTCTTAATTGAAATTCGATAAAATTGAGACTCGATTCCAGCAATTCTTTATCAAATCCATTCGTGATAAGCTTGTTGATCTCGGATAACAGTAATTCTTCAAATTGAGGTGCTCTTTGGGCATCTGTGTCTTTCAGAATAAAACTGATATGTGGCTGAATCATACTTGTATTGAAGGAACAGAAGGTGTCTTTACCTAACTTGGAGTCAACAATTGCCTGACGTAACGGAGAAGCCGGAGTTTCGTAAAGCATATATTCCAAGACTGTTAAGCCCAGCATTTTTATAGGATCATCTTTAATGTTCAGAAGGTAATTGATACTGATATAGTCTTTTTCATCTTCTTTTTCATCATCAGACAAAGAATAATACTCTGTAAGTAATTTTTGTTCAGGCAGATTTAACTGTTTTTCGGTATGGATATTATCATTTCTTTTTTCAAATTTGCTCAGATATTCGTCATTAATGAAAGTAAGCATAGCTTCCAGATCCATTTTTCCATAGAGGAAGAGGAATCCATTACTTGGATGATAATACTTTTTGTGAAAATCCAGGAACATCTCCTGGGTAATTTCCGGGATATGATCAGGATCACCACCGGATTCGAAGCGGTAGCAATTTTCGGTAAAAAGTGAACGGTCTATAGTCTTGGACAATTTTCTCAATGGAGAAGACAGGGCACCTTTCATTTCATTATACACAACACCGTTGTAAATTAACTCGTTTGTGTCGGGATCTATCTCGTAGTGCCAACCTTCCTGCATAAGAATTTCCTGGAGAAGATAGATATTGGGATAAAAGACAGCATCCAGATACACACTGACCAAATTAAAGAAATCTTTATCATTGGTACTGGCAACCGGGTAAGTTGTAAAATCAGAAGCCGTAAAAGCATTCAGAAAAGTGTTAAGAGATCCTTTTAAAAGCTCTACAAACGGTTCTTTTGAGGGATATTTAGCTGAGCCGCAGAGTACAGAATGCTCCATAATGTGAGCAATACCTGTATTGTCAACAGGTGGTGTTTTGAAGGCAGCACTGAAGTACTTGTTGGTGTCTTCATTGTCAAAATGAAAGAGCTTTGCTCCTGTTTTTTCGTGTTCAAACTCCCTGACCAGGGATTTGATATCATCTATCATTTCTTCTCTGATTAGTTTGAATCCTTGGTAAACTGCATTAATTTCCATTAATTCTCCATTTATATTTATTTATAATAATCCTTCTGCTTTAAAAGAAAAATACTCATTGTCTCCGATGATCAAATGATCCAGTAGGACAACATCAATAAGTTTGAGTGAGTCATATACTTTGTGGGTGATCTTCATGTCTGCATCCGAGGGTTTCATACTCCCTGAGGGATGATTGTGTGCGATGATGACAGAACTGGCATTGTTTTGAATAACCATCTCCACTATCTTCCGTACATAAACAGCTGACTCGCTTTTTGTTCCTTTGAAAAGAGTTTCTGTTCCTAAAATATTATTCTGATTGTTTAAATAGACAATTTGAAAAGCTTCATCTTTGTCAGCTTTAAAAAGAAATTTCAGGTAGTTGTAAACATCGTTGCTACAACTGATAAACTCTTTGTTAAATATTTTCTGCTTCAGGGAAAAACTACCGGCATCTTTGATAAGATTGAGAAATAAGGCTGAACGTTTGTTGAGTCCTTTAATTTTGATTAGTTCTTTAGGGTCGGCATTAAGTACTTCGGGTACTGTTTTGAATCTGTCGAGAAGTTCTTTGGCAAGTGGTTTAGTATCAATTCGAACTAAAATATAGGATAGTATCAGTTCTAAAACTTCGTAGTCGTGAAAGCCCTCCAATCCATCCTGAAAGTATCTTTCGCGCAATCTTTCCTTATGTCCCTCAGGAGAATTTACTTTCTCCTCCAAGCCAGAATTCATTCATCTTCCTCTTCAAACCTAAACATCATTTGCTTTGAAAAATATTTACATACACTTTTCGTTCCAACTCTTCCACCTGCGACGGTACAATATCCGGTTTCGTTGATTACATCACAATTTTTACACTTAATTTCCTTATCCTTGGTGGACATATAATCAATATTCGCACTAAAACATCGTTCTGCTGGTCGTAAATGGCTTTTAGTTTTCATCTGCATCCACCTCGTTTTTGAATTTGCTGACCAGGTTGTTCTTACGTAAATAAACCATCAAAGCCGTGATATCGGTATAATTTATGCCGGATATTCTGGAAGCCTGACCCAGTGAGCGGGGTTTAATTTTGAGCAATCTGTCCCTTGCTTCTGTTGCAAGAGTATGGATTTGTCGATAATCAAGATCTTCAGGTAAAGAGATTTGTTCGTAATATTCGAATTTCTCTATTTCATTTAATTGTCTTTTTAAATATCCTTCATATTTGCAGGCAATTGTCAATCTTTCTGAAATTTCTTCAAGAACATCTTCAGGGGGATTGTATCCATAAGTTGACAAGTCGGAGAAAGAAATATCAGGACGCTTCAGCAGATTGTAGAATTTGACAGGTTGGGTTAACTCTCCGGCAATTTTACAATTGGTATTCTTGAGGACTTCAATTTCTCTTTGGATGATCTTCTGAGTTTCCAAATATTTCTGCCATCTGGTTTCAGATACAAGACCTAATTGATGACCCAAAGGCATTAAGCGCTCATCCGCATTATCCTGACGCAAAAACAATCGGTACTCTGCTCTCGATGTAAACAGTCTGTATGGTTCACTGGTTCCTTTGGTAACTAAATCGTCAATCAAGACACCTAAATAAGAGTTTGCCCTGTCAAAAATCAAAGGATCTTTATTATCCAGGGCTAAGACTGCGTTTATCCCGGCACATAATCCCTGAGCTGCAGCTTCTTCATAACCTGATGTTCCATTGATCTGCCCGGCGAAATACAAACCTTTGATCTTCTTCGTTTCCAAAGTCAGTTGAATCTCTTCCGGAATGATGTAATCATATTCTATGGCATAGCCAAAACGCGTGATTTCAGCATTCTCGAGGCCTGGAATACTGGTGAGTATCTTTCTTTGCACTTCTGGTGGAAGACTGTTGGAAATACCGTTTACATAAGCCTCATGGGTGTGCAAACCTTCGGGTTCAATAAAAACATGATGCTGATCTTTATCACTGAACTTTACAATCTTATCCTCGATCGATGGACAGTATCGGGGACCAATTCCTTTGATATATCCTCCATAGAGAGAGGATAGTGAGAGAGAATCTCTGATTATCTGATGTGTCTCAGTTGTTGTGTGTGTCAGATAACAGGAGACCAGATTTTTGATTTTAATATCTCTATAAAAACTGAAACCAGTTGGATTATCATCACCTGGTTGAGGATCTAATTTGTTAAAATTCACAGTACGCATATCAATACGGGGAGGTGTTCCTGTTTTGAATCTACCAAGTTGAAATCCAAATTGGACCAGGGAATCAGATAAACCCATGGATGCGGGTTCACCGGCACGGCCTCCGGAATAATGATAAGGCCCCACATGGATTGTTCCTTTGAGAAAAGTACCATTAGCCAGAATCACTTTCGGAGCAAAATACTCTTCACCTATATTGGATCGTACACCTTTTATGGTATGATTTTCGATTATTAATTCTTCGATCGTGGATTCCATTATTTCCAGATTATCCTGATGTTCTACAGAAATTCGCATTTGATCAGAATACCCCTGTCGATCATTCTGGGAGCGTGGTGCCCATACTGCAGGACCTTTCTTCTTGTTGAGCATTCTGAACTGGATGCCTGTGAGATCTGTCACATTACCCAATTCACCGCCTAAAGCATCTATCTCTCTGGCTAAATGACCTTTTGCAGGCCCACCTATCGTAGGATTACAGGACATTCTGCCAATGCTTTCCAATTTGATTACGAAGAGGATTGTTCTGGCACCCATACGTGCTGCTGCTAAAGCTGCTTCACAACCTGCATGGCCTGCACCGACCACGATTATATCGTATTTCTTCACTTAAGTTCAACTCTTTGAAAAGAGTTTACATCGATCCAGCCCAGTATCCCATTGGGTAAGGCTATCTGAGCCCAAGTACCTTCGATCCGGCTGACTGCAAAAATCATCCCTTCGTGAATAGTAAACAATCTGGTATATGATTCGCCAGGACCGCTATATCCTACAACCATTGACTGCAGGACAACTCCCTCTTGTGAACTTTCCAGACCGGACAGTTTGTAATAACTCATCATGGCAAAAACACTCAAAAGCAGTATTAAAGCTCCTAAAGAGATATATCTGAAGAAAGCTAACCTTTCTTTATGCAAGATCATGTAATTAATTAAGAACACGGTTAATGTTAAGATCACCAGAATCCAAAGTGCCAACGAATTCACGGAAAACAGATTATAAAATCTGTATAAAAGATCCGCGATATAGTCACTTTTATGAGTTGATTGCTTGTCTTTTGTGACTGTCAGAACATACTCAAGATTCTTTTTGGCCGGTTTAAAATCGGACTTAATCAACAAACTCTTTTTATAGTATAAGACAGATAAGCCGATCTGATTCAACCTGTAATAACAATTCCCAATATTATAGAAAAGCTCTGTATTTACTACACCTTCTTTTTCCAAAGTCAGAAAATTATCTAAAGCCATTTGGAATTTCGCTTGTTTATATGAATCGATTCCTTGTCGGTAAGTGTCCTGTTTTGTATTAGCTGAAATTAAAAGAGGAAATAAGACCAATAGAAGCAGAATAAGCTTTTTCATTCTGACCTCCTCAGATTCATCTTAGTGATTCTTGCCAGGATATCCTTTAGAACAAGGTAGTCGGCAGAGATATTTTCTTTGGAAAATCCACCGGGCATAAACCTGGCCTGATTGCATTTATTGTTAAAATCTGTCAGCAAATTGGCTATTGCCATATTGTTGTTTGCTTTCAAATATTCTATTATTTCTTCATTTGTACTTGATTTGGAAATGACAAATTTATCAGTAAGGTAATTATTGAGACCATTCTGAGCATAAACATAAAAGTCTGATTTTCCGTATTTACTGGACTCCATGGCACTTTTTAAATATTTCTTAAGGACTTTATCTGCCTGACGGTTTCTCATATATACGTTGTCGGTCTGAAGCATCAGCAAGTGTTTAGAATACTTCAGAGTCAGAGGAATTGTCAGCAGGATTAAACCAAAGATGAGCCAGTACCACCAATGCAGAAAATACACCTGATAACTTTTTAGGTTTGAATCTGTGATAATAAAGCCAATATCTTTGCCTTCATATCCGACTTCAGACTGAGCAGAGTTGGTCATTAACCCGGAATTCTTTCCTTTTCCGACACTGATTTTGAAAGACTCCGTGGTCTTTGTAACGAACTTACCATTTCCAGGATCAAAATAGGTGAATTCTATTCCCGGAAGAATCACATCTCCTTCTTCTTGGGCAAAAACCAGATATTTAAAGGTCTTTTGTCTGCCATTGGGTGTGGATATTTCCGGATCCATACTTCTGAAATTCGGCAGTGAAGGGAATGTTGGGGAAAGTATTTGATTAAAATTTCCCTGACCGCTGAGAGTAAGTGTATATGTAAAGGAATCTCCAGTCTTGAGATTGTCAGTGCCTATTCGACCAGATATATCAAATTTTCCGACAGCTCCTTTAAAACTGTCTTTATCACAAGCCGGAAGTTCTTTTACATGTACAGACACAGGATTACCACTCACGACAATTTCTTCAGTCCGATCAAAACTGAAAAAACTGCGGGAAGGAACTGAGATCTGAGCATTGACTGTTAAAACAGGGACTGTGAGTGTGCCTGTTTTGGTAGGGCTCAGAGAGATAGTCCGCATTAAAAGAGTATTGTAGGGTTTGCCTTGATAAGTTGTGCGTTGGAATGACAGATTTTTGGCAGTGAATAGATCTTCCTTCCAGAAGTTTCTGTATTCGGGTTCGGGACCAAAGGCTGCATTAACGATATTGTTCTGGGTATAAAGCCTATAATTTACGACTATGGTTTCACCCTGATAAACGCTTGTTTTCGATACCTCTGCCACAATAAAAGTGTTTACTTTGTTGTTAGAGCTATAATCCTTCTGGGTATAATTCTGGTTTTGATTTCGATTACTACGGCTCTGACTGGTTGCACCTTTGACAACATTAATGGTCAAAGGTGATGTCATAAAACTCCCTACTTTGATTGCCGGAATGGTTGCTGTACCGACCTTTGTCGTTCTCAGAGTATAATTAAAAAGTTTTGTCGTATTAGAGTTCATCTTGCCGTTGATGATGCTAATGCTCGAAGATGAAGATTCTGATACCCCCAAATTTGTAAAAGGCATTGAAGGTAGTGCAGGAGCCGATACTCTTTCTGTATTGTCTCCTGAAACTTCTATCGTCAAATAAAACTCTTCATCCAAACCGACAGTATTTCTGTCGGTATATGCTCTGACTTCAGTTTTTCCATAAATCATATTTGTGGAAAGAACAAGATATATTATTATCAACAGGATTCTGTTCATAAGATCCTCTTTACAAGAATTGCACTTTTTACTTTAATTTCTTAGAAAGTTGTACCAAATTGGAAATGCGGTTCCCATTTACTTCTTTCAAAATTATGGGCAAAATCAAATCCCATAAGTCCAAATGGGGTTTGCACTCTAACACCAACACCGGCACCTTTTTTTACCTTCAGGAAATTAAACTCTTCCAATTTGTTGAAACAATTACCTGCATCAAAAAAGAGCAGACCTACAACCTGATCTCCAGAAACCGGACAGGCATACTCTGTCGAAAATAACAATTCTCTTGAACCACCATCAATTGGACCTATGCTCCTGTCTCCATAGCCACGTAATCCGTCTGGACCTGTTCCGCCTAAGTAAAACTTCTCGTCCGGGGGAATTTCTTTGGAATTTCCATAAGCTTTGATAAAGCCAAATCTCCATTTAGTTCTTAAACTTAGCTTCCAAAATGTACTTGTAAACCAGCTGACCTGAGCTATCTGTTTAAAGTAGTCAAAATCACCACCGAAAGGTCCACCTGCAATTTCCGAATAAAGTGATATCTGAGACCCGGAGGTTGGGAAAAACACATTATCTCTGCTGTCTCTGGAAATTGTGGTTGAAAATGCACTTGTATATTGCCAGCCCAAAGAATCAAGCTGCTTTAAATTGTCTGAATAAGTATCATTTAAATCAAGTATTTCATATTTTTTAGAGTAAAGGGAGTATCCTGCTACAATCCTTGAATAGTTTAAAAACTTCAAAGGATAACCAACTCTTATGCCCCCGCCATTTGTAAAGATCTGATAATTAAAGGAATCCCAGTCCTTGCGAGTGTGATAAATATTAAAACCACCTAATACATTCGTATCATTCAAATATGGATTTGTAAAATCAAATTCAAAATTCTGGGTAGCTCCGCCAAATTCCCATTTTAAACTAGCCGCCCAATTATTACCCAGGATATTGTTGTGAGATAAACTGAACTGCCCGACAAAACTGTCCTGGCTGTTATATCCTACACCACCATTTGCTGTGCCGGAAGTCTTATCATTCACATTAAGAATCAAATCTATATCACCATTCTTATTGATTGGTTGATAATCCAGTTTCATATCTGGTTCAAAGAAACCAAGATTATACACATTCCTTTGAGATTGAATTATATCAGATTGTTTAAAAAAATCACCGGGAGATATTGAAAGCTGACGGCGTACTATTTTTTCTTTGGACTTCCTGTTTCCTGTTATGATGATCTTGTGAACCTTTGCTCGAGTATTTTCCTCAACACTTAAATGTACATTAACTTTATTCCCAATTTTTTCTAATTCATGATCAAAATTAGAATAGATATAACCTTCTTCATAGTACAAAGAAGAGACATTACCTAATTGTTTGTTGAATTTGTCTAAATCAAATACTTCATTTTTCTTGAACTTAAACTTGGACAGGATAGTCTCATTATTGAATCTGGTATTGCCTTTGACTGTGATTTCTCCGATAAAGAATTTATTACCTTCGTAAAGATTTATGTCTATTTGAATATACTTGTTGTCCACAATGTCAACCTGAGAAGATATGATCCGGGCATCAATATAGCCTTTTTTGTTATAAAAAGCAATAATATCTACTAAGTCCTGATCGAATTTCTCCTGCTCAAATTGCCCAGAGCGAAGTAAACTAGATGGTTTGGTCTTCATTTTTGATAATAGTTGTTTCGTTTTCATCTCGATATTGCCGGTAATAATTATTTTCTTAACAGCAATTTTCTTTCCTTCGTTGAATACTGCAGTCAACTTTACCTTGTTACTCTCCAGTTTTTCTGCTTCAAAGCTGATCTTTGCCAAATTAAAACTTTTCTTTTTATACTCATCTGTTAATTTTTTAATCGTCTCTGCTTCCAAAAAAGGAGACCAAAAACTACCCTTCTTCAATGCTGATATCTCATTTATCTTGTCTTTCTTGAGAACTTTATTACCCTTCAGTATCAATTCATCAACTATCGGATATTCTACAACTTTGATGGTAAGCTCACATCCACTTGCATTATCCGTTTTTTCTACACTTATATCATCAAAAATATTGAGTTGATATAAATTCTTGATTGTCGTTGAGGCTTTGTCCTCACTATAAAAATCGCCTACTTGAAAAACCAGTGATGATAGAATAAGATTATTATCAACATTCTGATTACCTTCAATTTTGATATTCTGAATCAAATTGTTTTCAGCATGCATACTGAATGAAAATACTATGGCTAAAATTAACAACCACAAAGACTTACGGATTACGAACATTCATCCTCCAAAAGGAATATTTCTCTAATTTATCAAATACCATAAATTTATATAATAAAACTAAGTAAAGTAATTTTTGTTACAAGAAGATTTTTACTATCTTTTCTGCATACTGCCTACTGCTCACTGTCGACTAAATATTGCCAACCCGCCCTGAGCTGTTTCTCTGTATAGTTTGTTCATGTCTTTTCCTGTCTGAGCCATAGTTTGTACTACCTGATCAAATGAAACACGATGCCGTCCATCTGATAATAAGGCAAAAGTTGCAGAGGCAAAAGCTCTTTCTGCACCGAAAGCATTCCTCTCTATGCAGGGAATCTGTACCAGTCCAAGTACAGGATCGCAGGTCAATCCCAAGTGATGTTCCATACCCATTTCTGCTGCATATTCAATCTGAGAGGGAGTTCCTCCCATCAACTGGGCAACTGCCGCAGCTGCCATCGCACTCGCTGCCCCGATCTCACCCTGACAACCTACTTCTGCCCCTGATATGGATGCATTTTCCTTCACCAGATTGCCTATTATGCCGGCTGTCTCTAAGGCATGTATGATTCTGATGTCATCCAACTGATATTCTTCCTGCATCAGCCTCAAAACTGCAGGAAGCACTCCGCAGGATCCGCAGGTCGGTGCTGTAACGATCACTCCGCCACAGGCATTCTCCTCAGATACTGCCAAAGCATAACTAAATAATGACCCTGGTTTCTTGATAATCCCCATTTGATTACTGGTCCGGGTAAAATATGTATAAGCTTTTCTTTGTAATCTAAGTCCTCCAGGCATGGCACCTTCGGCATTGAGTCCTCTGGTTATTGCTGCCTGCATTGTCTGCCAGACTTCGAACATATAATCTGCAATACCAGGTCCCTCAATATCTTCTACATACTGCCAGATAGGGCAGGCATTTTCCTCTGTCCAATACAAAATTCTGTCCATTGTATTTAAGTAATCTAGTTCTTCATCATAACTCTCTTCACCTTCGATCCTGATATCTCCGCCACCGACGCTGTAAACACGCATTTTGTGGGTTTCCTGTCCATTCTCAAGAACAAATAAGTCCATACTGTTGGGGTGAAAATGGTGGAAGATTTCGGGCTTGGATTCCAAAATCAATTTTTTCTCCACAAATACGTCTCTGATCACTTTCAAAGTCAAGTGCCCATCGCCAGTAGCTGCCAATGAACCATAAAGCACTACCTTAAAATCTGTATAATTTGCATATCTTTTCAAATATATTTCTGAAGCCTTACGTGGTCCCATCGTGTGTGAACTCGATGGCCCTAAACCAATTTTATATATATCACGGATTGATTTCATTTATCCTCCAATGCTTTCAACTAATAACCTGTTCCAAAAACCGTCAACAGATTTAACCAGACCTTAATAATTTCCCTGTTCTTCGACAGGAACTGCACCTGTATCAGGAACAGCTTCTTCTTCTGGAATGATTTCAGGTTCCTGTACTTTTGATATTGCTTCGCCTTTCCCATGTTTACGGCATACTGCAGGAAGTTTCAAAGTATTGACAGGATATATAGCTCTTTTCGTACAACCAGCTGTAGCTAAAAGACCGTTAGCTTCGCATAATTCCATATCCTGCACCGCAAATGGCCGGGGGAATTGCGTATTATAACCGCCATAATTAGCTTTGGCCACACTCGCCATAAACTGACCGAATATCGGTGCACAAGCCATACCGCCATATCCATAGGATTTATGTAATTTCTGTTTGGGATTATCATATCCTACCCAAATAGCAGTTGCTAATTTTGTATTGTAGCCGACAAACCAGGCATCAACAGAGTTTTGAGTCGTTCCAGTCTTACCGCAAGCTACACCTCTGTAATATTGACGTACCTGATACGCTGTTCCACCCTGAATAGGCCCTTCCAAAGCTTTGCTAAGTAAATAACAAGTTTCTTTGGTGACAAGACTATCCACTCTGTCCAGAGTAGGCCGGTAGAATACATGGTTATATCTGTCCTGAATTTTAAGAATACTGATTGGTTTGGCATAAGTACCTTCTGTGGCAAAAACACCAAACGACAAAGCCATTTCCAGAGGAGAAACATCGCTGGTTCCTAAAGCAATAGAATTAACAGCACGTAATGGAGAAGATATCCCGCATCTTTTCGCAAAAGAAGCCACAGAGTCGGGAGTTGTAAGATGGGTAATAGCATATGCAGCTGCCAGATTGAGAGATTTTTTTACAGCATACTTCATAGGAACGGGATCAGAGACACTATCATCATCATTTAGAGGTTTCCACTCATCTACCGTACCAGAATCAACAACCATGGGAACATTTTCCAAAGGTGTGGCCAAAGTAAAACCCTGATCCAAAAGATTACCGTAAAGGAATGGCTTAAAAGATGATCCTGGCTGTCTGCGAATTTGTGCGGCTCTGTTTAACCCGCGGAAACTCGCTTCCGGATTACCTCCGATCATCGCCCGGATAAGTCCTGTACCCGGTTCAATCGATACAAAGCCGATTTGAGCTGATTGCATGGACTTGGGAAAAGTAGCCCAAATCTTGGTCACAGCAGATTCTGCAGATCTTTGGACTCTGGAGTCAAGAGAAGTATAGACGACATAAACTTCATTGGTTAAATTCTTATTATAGCGTGCAACTATTTTAGCTGCTTCTTTTCGGACATGTTCCAGAAAGAATCCACCCATATTTTTCCGAGGATTCAGATTTAGAGATTGAGCACGCATCTTTTCAAAATCTGCCTGTGCTAATTTGCCTGTTTCCACAAGATTATGTAAGACCTCATTTCTTCTGTCCAATGCTTTTTGAGCAAATTTCAGAGGATTATATCCGGTGGGAGCTTTGAGCAAACCGATGATCAAACTGGCTTCTGTCGCACTCAACTGAGAAGGGGGTTTACTGAAATATTCATGTGAAGCGGCCCAGATTCCATGAGCACTATTCCCGAAATACATGAGATTTAAATATAATAAAAGCAGTTCATTTTTGGTATATTTCGCTTCCAGTTGCCGGGCAAGTCCCAATTCAGTCACTTTACGCGAAACTGTCCGCTCGTTTGTCAGGAACAAGTTTTTGGCCAATTGCATAGTTAAAGTACTTCCACCTTGCTTTGATCCGGTCATTGTCTTCAGAATTGCTCTGCTGATTCCTTTATAAGAAACACCGTCATGTTTGTAAAAATCCCGGTCTTCTGTTGCGATTAAGGCATCTACTACCCAATGTGATACTTCATTTAATCCATAGATCTCAACTCTGTTTTCTTCTCCAAAGTAACCCAGCACTTTTCCGTCTGAGGTCATAGCATATGAACCGTATTTGATTTTAAACGGAGGCAAATCCTCTGCTGCAAGCCAACTACTCAACGACAGCACCCAGAGAATTAACAACACTTTATAATATTTCACTCTCTTCTCCCTATTAATATTACTAATAAGTAAAGTCTTTTTTAATAGGGTTATGTGTCAATTTTTTTAAGTATTTGATATAGAAAAGGGATTAATCTAACTTTTTAAATATTGATCTGTGATTAGATATTTGAACTTCTTTGTCTCCAGTATGTATCAATTCATGATACTTGCTGGAGAAAGTAAAGGTTTTTATTTTAAATTAGCACTGGAGAAAAGGTGGCTCTTCCAATTAAATAATAACAGAACAGACGATATAAACATGTATTTAATTAGTAAGTTAATAAAAGAAATCAGATTTATGCGGGATTCCTATTTGGCACCAGGTTGGCACTAAGTCAGCACCAAGTCTCGACCATCCTGAAATTCTGTCTCGAAAAGCGTTCAATCACTGAAATAATGGTTATTATGGATTGGAAAGACCATACCAAGTTTAGAAATAAATTCATGTATCCGCTTTTACAAAAAACTTATTATTAATGACAATTTCTGAAAGCCACACGAGTTTCAAACAACAGTATTTTATAACATCTGCAGGAAAGGAAATACTGACAGAGCTGGAACTATAAAAAAAAGATGCTGTTTGAATAAATTTTACAACCAAAAATATAATTGACAATATTCCATAGAATTACATAAATTACCTTTATACCATTCTAAAATGAAACAACTGTAGGATAACTGAGTGGTAGTGTGTTTCAGGGAAATTGTAATAACTTGTTGTTGGAAACATTCGGAGGTGGAAATGCAAAATGGTTTTGGTCGTAATTCTAATCAACAGAAAGAAGTATCTATTTTTTTAATGGATGTCATCGGTTTTTCCACGAAAGAACCTCGCATCCAAAGACTTATTTTACAAGAGATGCAAAAGATAATAAACAAAACTGCAAAATTCTTTATGCCCCTTGGTGATCCTTGGGCTAAATGGGTCAGGCATGGGACGGGAGATGGGTATTATATAATTTTTGATAACCTTGCTCCTATTGTAGCTTATCGTTTTGCTATGGATCTTCGTAACAATGTTCAGATTTATAATAAAAATAATCCTGATTTCCCCTTTGACTTAAGGCTTGTTTTAACTTTTGGAGATATAGAATGGGTAGATGATCAATTATTGAGTATTGCTATGACAGAAGCAGAAAGTCTTATTAGCTCAACCCCTGTTAAATCATCAAAAGAAGCTAATCCCATAGCCATGAGTGACCTTTTTCATCACCAGTTACTTCATGATGAAACACATAAAAAATCTGAAATTCAATTGAATCCTTCTGAATGGACTCTATTTCAAATTAAGGACAAGCATGATTCACCTCATAAAGGTTATATTCTGGGTAAGGTTGTCTCTTCTACAGAGCAGGAGTCAAAACCTGATGGTCAGAAACCAATTCGGATAAGTATCCTCTTTGCTCAATCCTTTGCAGAACCTCTTCCCGAAGCTGTAGATATGGTATATCAAACGATTAATTCTTTAAAGGACTCTGGTCTCTTGCTGGAAGTTAGTTTTAGTGTTGCTTCTGAACTCAATATCTTAAAAACTGCCAGAGATGGCTGTGACCTGCTGTTTATTTACGGACATGGAGATTATGAAGGACAATTATATTTTGCGGATGGATTAACTTCATACAATGATTTAACTAAAAAGAAGGAAGTAAAACAGCTTTTTGAAGGGTTGAAAGGTTGTTTTATTTTTAGTTGTTTTAGCAGCACTTTTGCCGAGAATTTATCTTGTCCCTGGCTGGCATTCGATGAACCTGTTTACCGGAATGCTCCCAAAGGATTCATGCAGGCATTTGTGAAAGAATTACAAACAAATATACTTCAAGAAGCAATTGAAAGAGCTCTGCAGTTATGCAAACATGCGATGACGTCTAATTTTACAGATTGCCATACAATGTCTGAAACTCCATTCCCCAATATTCAGATACCTAAAGGAGAACCAAGGTTTTTACTAACATCTCCTCATTTATCGGAACGGTACAGGGTAGATTTCCAGTCAATTAGTGATGAAGAAAGATATCCAGATCACATTCCCTTTGTAGGTAGAGCAGAAGAATTGACCAGTTTATTTGTCTTTGAAAAACTTGATTGTAGTACTGTGGAAACCTTTTGGGTGTATGGGGATCCGGGTATTGGTAAGACAGCTCTTTTGCGTCAGTTTGGAGAATCTGTAAGAGATTTATGTTTTAGAGATGATAATTCACCTGTGTGGCTGCTGCATTTATATTGTGCAAACTGTGTCCAGAAAGAACATGTAATCAAACTGATCTGTGAACGAGCGAAGGAATTATATCAGTTGAAGAACACTCCTTCTGATTTATCAGGACTTTACCGAGTCATGCGTAAAGTCCCTGGTGTACATGTTTGGATTTTAGATGACTTAAGTTATATTCAGCTTTCTCAGGAATATGCAGAGGATGTTCACAAACTGACTGCTTCGTTACGTGATGGTGCAATTGCCGAAGGTCTTTGTTTGGAAATTGTAGCCAGTTCCAGATATAAGGTGTCCAATTCTTGGACTAATATTGAACTAAATAAGCTCTCGCCTGAAGAAGCTGAACAGTTAGCAAAATACATTTACATGAAAAACGGAAAACAACTTGAGGATAGTGAGCGAATTAATATTAATGAGTATTATAAATTATGCCAACAATCTATTGTACATTTTAAACGTGCCTTGTTCCTTATCTTGGAAAACAACATGACCATGGAAGACTATTTGGATCGTTCAAAAATGAAAGGCAGCCGTATTGATCGGGATGAAAAAGATATCTCCAAACGAATGATTCAAACTGAATTAACGCTATTGTCTGAACTCGAAGCTAACCATGGCTTCAGATATGATGATTTCCTGAAATGTTATTATAATCTCATCTTTAAAGTAGATTACTTTACTCATTTAGAGTTAATAGAGTGGTTTGGAGAAGCTTTTTATCTTACTCAGTCGGGTGTATCTTGCGAAATTGCTTATTTAGATGGACTGGATTTCTTAACCAAATTAGGTTTTATGGCAATCAGAACTCAGAAAAATGAGAGAGTTTTGTATATGCCTCCTAATCAACGTAAAATAATGGAAGATGTCAGTAATCATGATATTAAGATGCCAGATAGTCTCCCTTTCAGAGCCCATATCTCACGGCTTTCTCAGATAATAGAACGTGATAAAGATCCTTGGAGAGTTTTTAAGGCAATACAAAATTTGGAACTAGATTATATCTCTCATAAAAAAGAAGTGTGTATTTCAATAGCAATATTAGAGCTAATGAGTTTTCGTGCTTATCTTGCAGGAGAAGTCATTATGTCGGTTAGTGAAGAGATCGAGGTTCAAAGGGAAATAATTCAACTGTTCCAAAGTCATTCTGAAGCTGAAGTAGTAAAGCATGTCGTCATTGCTTATCGCAATTTGGGAATTACTTATAGAGATACTCGAAATTATGTAGATGCAATAAAAACATTTAAGATCTTAATAAATCTTTTCAAAAACAGAAAAGAAACTAAAATTGTTGAACAAGTATCCACTGCAATGGTAAATCTTGGATTTGTCTTAGGTATTAATGAAAGACAAGATGAAGCCATCAAAGTATATCAAGAATTGATTAATTTATATAAAAATAGAACAGAAGCTGAAATAGCTGTTCAGGTAGTTATAGCAATACGAAATATGGAAATTGTTTTCAGTGAAACGGGTAAACAACAAGTAGCTCTTAAAAGTTACAGAGAATTAATAGAACCATATATTTGTAGAAAGGAGGCAGAAATTGTAGAACAAGTTGCTTCTGTTATGCTTCATATAAGCGGAGTAGTATCTGTGGTAGGGAGTCCATATGAAGAGATTGAAATATTACATGAAATGATAGAATTGTATAAAGATCGATCTGAATTTAATATTTTGAAACTTGTGTTGTCGGCAATGTATAGAGTCGGTGCAGTATACAGAGAAAGTAAAAAATTAGAAGATGCTATCCTAGCATACGAAGACATGATTGAACATTCCAAAGAACGTCCTGAAGCTGTAATAGCAGAGCAGGCATCAAAAGCAATGATTATCAAGGGATTTACTTTAGGTGAGTTAAAAAAGCCAGACGACGCAATCAAAGCCTACGAAGAATTGATTGAACTTTATCAGGATCGCCCTGAAGCAGGAATAGTGAAGCAGGTAGCAATGGCGATGCACGGCAAAGGATTAACTTTTGTTGAGTTAGGAAAGCTAGATGACGCAATCAAAGCATACGAAGAACTGATTGAACTATATAAGGATCGCCCTGAAGTAGTAATTGCAGAGTCGGTGGCAAAGGCAATGAATAACAAGGGATTGACTTTTGGTGAGTTAGGAAAGCCAGACGATGCAATCAAAGCCTACGATGAACTTATTGAGCTATATAAGGATCGTCCTGAAGCAGGAATCGCAGAGTCGGTAGCAAAGGCAATGAATAACAAGGCATTTGCTTTCAGTGAGTTAGGAAAGCCAGATGACGCAATCAAGGCCTACGAAGAACTTATTGAACTATATAAGGATCGTCCTGAAGCAGGAATCGCAAAGTCGGTAGCAGAGGGAAGGAAAGAATTAGAAATTTTGCTCAAAGGTAAGGGTTGATTTCAAGTATTAAGCAGATTGAGATTGCTTACTTCTGAATTATTCTATAACTCATCTAAATTTATTGTAAAAAGTAAAGAATAATTCCAAAATACTAATATTTCCTTTTCTCCATTCAATACCAATCTTATGAAATACTATAATAGTTCTCTGCAAAATCTCCTAACTCTCAACTCACAACTCTCAACTACCAACTATTCCCCTTTTACTTTATTCTTGACACTCAACCCGTATTTCAGCGAATTGCAGGTAATGCTAAAAAGAGGAGTTAATATGCTTTCCAGTAAAGAAATAAGACAGCAATTTCTGGATTTTTTTATATCCAAAGAACATAAATATGTCCATTCATCACCAGTCGTACCTAATGATGACCCGACCCTGTTATTCACCAATGCAGGAATGAACCAGTTTAAGAATGTCTTTTTAGGTCAGAAGAATTCTGATATAAGAAGAGCAGTTAACAGTCAAAAATGCATCAGAGCAGGTGGTAAGCACAACGATCTGGAAGAGGTCGGAAAAGATGGTTATCATCACACCTTCTTCGAAATGCTGGGTAACTGGTCATTCGCAGATTATTATAAGAAAGAAGCGATCAGTTGGGCCTGGGAATTATTCACAGAAGTCTGGAAACTGCCTAAAGAAAAGCTTTATGCTTCCATTCACGACACTGATGATGATGCAGGAAACCTCTGGAAAGAGTGTACGGATATCAATCATAGTCACGTAATGAAATTTGGTGATAAAGAGAATTTCTGGGAAATGGGAGACAGCGGTCCCTGCGGTCCTTGTTCTGAGATCCATTATGATCGTGGCCCGGAGTTCTGTGAAAAGCAGGGAGAAGAGGGTCATGTTTGTTTACCTAATGGTGACTGTTCTAGGATTATTGAGTTGTGGAATCTGGTGTTTATTCAGTATAATCGTGGGGAAGATGGAAATCTTACACCCTTAAAAGATAAATTTGTCGATACAGGTGCGGGATTGGAAAGAGTCTGCCAAATTTTACAAGGTCAGAATTCAAATTATCATACAGACCTTTTTACTCCGATTCTGGAAGCCATTTCAGAACTGAGTAAAGTGCCTTATAATCAGGAAACAGGAGTATCACATCGTGTTATTGCTGATCACATCAGAGCTTTGACTTTCTCCATCGCCGATGGTGGTATGCCCTCTAATGAAGGCAGAGGATATGTTCTAAGAAGAATCCTTCGCAGAGCTTCCCGTCATGGCAGACTGCTGAACATGCATGATGCTTTCTTATATAAGCTGGTCGATACAGTAGTAGAGATCATGGGACATCAATATCCTGAGCTAAAAGAAAACAAAGCTCATATAAAGATGATTATCAAAGCAGAAGAAGAAAGATTCAATCTGACTTTAGACAATGGACTGCAGAAGTTTGAGGAAATTTGCACTTCAATTGAAAATAAAACAATTGGAGGAGCCAGTGCCTTCCAGTTATATGACACATTTGGTTTCCCCTTAGATTTAACTGTCATCTTAGCTGAAGAGAAGGGTCTCACTGTGGATGAAAAAGGGTTCCATGCAGAAATGGAAAAACAGAGATGCAGAGCCAGAGAGGCTTCCAACTTCAAGTTAAAGCTTGATGCTACAGATTGGATTGAATTTGGCAAATCTGAAAAAACCGAATTCACAGGTTATGACAGATCGCAGTTAAGAGTACGCATTGTTAAATATTCCATCGATGATAAAAATCAGGTTAGAATTGTTTTAGACAAAACTCCTTTCTATGCTGAATCAGGTGGACAGGTAGGCGATCTCGGCAATATTTATAATGGTACAACTGATATTAAAATTCATGATGTCAAAAAAGATAATGATTTATTTATTCACTTAGGCGAATTAGTCATGGGAGAAATTACAGACTCAGAATATATGGCAATTGTTGATGAGGATAATAGAAAGAATATTGCCCGCAATCATACAGCGACCCACTTATTACATAAAGCTCTCAAAGAAGTACTGGGTAACCATGTTCAGCAAAAGGGATCACTCGTCTGTGCCGAACATTTAAGATTTGACTTCACTCATTACCAGGCTATGACAGAACGTGAACTTGAGATGGTAGAAAAGATAGTCAATCAGAAGATCAGGGAATGTCTGCCTGTCTCCATTAAGGTATCTTCACTGAAAGAAGCTAAGGAAGAAGGTGCCACTGCTCTGTTTGGTGAGAAATATGGTGACTCAGTCCGGATTGTCACAGTAGGTGACTTTTCTAAGGAACTTTGCGGCGGAACACATGTTAAATTTACGGGTGAAATAGGTTTGTGTAAAATCATCATGGAGACTTCTACAGCAGCGGGTATCAGAAGAATTGAAGCTTTGACTGGTGAAAAAGCAGAGGAATATGTTCTGGATTTACAGGAGAAAATGCAGGAATTAGAGAAGATTCTCAACGTCCCTGAAAAGCAGATCTTCGACAGATTACACAAAATCCTTCAGGAAAATAAAGACTTGGGTCGTGAGATTGAAACCCTCAAAGCCAAGTCAGCCAATAATATGGTGCAGGAACTGATTGATAATGCCAAAGAAATCAATGGTGTCAAATTGATCACTGCTCAGGTAAAAGTAAATGACACGAACGAATTGAGAGCTTTGAATGATACAATCAAGACGAAGTTTAATTCAGGCATTGCTGTATTCTTAGCTGACATAGAAGGCAAGGTATCTATTCTGGTGTCTGTCAGTGCAGATTTGGTGAGTAAATATCATGCAGGGAAGATTGCTGGGAAATTGGCGGAAATAGTCGGCGGTAAAGGTGGAGGACGACCTGACATGGCCATGGCTGGCGGTAAAGATGTGGAGAAAATCGGGGAAGCATTAACAAAGATAGAAGAGACGCTTTTTGGAGAATAATTAACAAAGATGAAGAGGATGGACAGGATTTGGAAAAAGTTAATGCTTTACGGTGGTAGGAATGTTGTATGCTGAAATTACTGAGAAGATCTTAGCAGCTTCATTTGAAGTGATGAAAGAGCTTGGAGTTGGTTTTTTAGAAACAGTGTATGAAAAGGCTTTAATAATTGCATTGAAACAAAAGAATTTGAGTGTTAAAGCCCAGCATCCAATAAATGTATATTTTGGGAATGAGTGTGTCGGTGATTATTATGCTGATATAATTGTGGAAGACAAGGTAATCATAGAACTCAAGACAGTAAGTAAGATAGCCCCGGAACATAAAGCACAAGTTATAAATTATTTGAAGGCAAGCGGGATAGAGGTTGGACTCCTAATTAACTTTGGAAATCCTAAGTTGGAATACAAAAGATTTACCTTGGATCAAAGTTTATTAAACAACGATTAAGAGAAAGGAAGGGACGCTTTTAGGGAATAATTTAACAAAGATGAAGAGGATGGATAGGATAGAAATAGAGTGAAAGTATTGAGTAAATGGGATTGAAGACGGAAATAAAGAAATAGTAAAGATATAGATAAGATTAACCAGGCATTAATGAGTGTGGTTGAAACCATATTTGGATAATAAACAAAGAGAATATGTGACAATAGCAGGTGAAAGCCTGCTATTGTTGTTTTTGCCGGATTGTTTGGAAAAAGTGAAAAAGTGTGGCAATAAGACTATAAAGAATCGACTTACTTTATATGATCAAATACTGGTTGAACACCAAGGATGGTATAGGTAAAGATAAGGGTATAAGTAATCAGTAGTGTAGGAGCAAAGCCTATGGCAGCACCAAGGAAATGGATTATTACTGTCTTTTATGGTAGTTATAAAATATTCAATAAAATATCTTGACATTCATATGCATAATATATAGAGTAGGAAAAAAATCAAAGGAGAATGATTATGAAAAAGCCTATTTTATTGATTTGTATTTTTTTGTTTATAACTTTACTAAAAGCACAATTGATTGAGCCCAACAATTTTATTTCTCCGGAAAATAAGCTTAACAAAGAGCAAAGTGAGGACTTGGTTCAACGGTTAGAGTTGCTAAGGATTAAAAATGCAACTGAGGATATGACAAAAATAGATAAAGAATGGATCAAAACAAACCTTCAACCGGGGATAAACAGATTATCCGAGATTTGGGATTCTGAGTTAGTAAAAAAGGCATTTGACTCAAATTTTGAGGATTTTAAGTCTTTTGAAAATGCAAATACCGATATAAATACAGAAACTTGGAACAACGCGTGGAAAAACATCTTCAGTGCTACTCCAGAAGAGATAAATTTTGACAGTGTAAGTTTGTTAATGAAGCAAGACATAAAATCATTTTTTAAAGTACGAGTAGAGTTATTTAAGAAAATTAGTCAATATTCGAGTTTTTTACAAACATCCCGAGAAATTAAAGTTTTAAAAAGTTATATTGCTGTAGTAGCTGAGTCAACTTCAGTAAATATAAATGATCCTGCAGGAAAGATGAAATCAATTTTTGATCAAATAGAAGTTATTTCCAAGACAATATGTTCATATGAAGGAGATCTTTTCCAGGATAATGACAAAAAGATGAAATTTGAAATTCAAAGTTATCTTAATTACTACAAGACAATGCAAGAAATTTATTCGATGGAACAAGAAATTTATTCCCTAAACGAAAAGATTATTCCCCAAAGTAATAACTCTACAATTCCTCTTCTAAAAAAAATTAGGAATTGGGTTTGTTTTCCATTCATTTGGTCTTGTAAGAGTTTAAAGATAGTTTTAAATGATCCTAACAAAAAAGTAAGGAAACGAATTGAAATATTGAAACAAAAGGTAATTGAGAAAAAAGAAGATTGGGCAGAAAACCAAGCTTCCAGTATTAACCATATAAGCCAGGCAATAACAAATTTAGAATCTGGAAAAGGAATATCTAAGGGAACTTTGAGAGAGAAAAGTGTAGTGAGTATGCTTTATAATGTAAAAGAGTTCGAGGGATTCACGAAAAGAGATATTCATAACGTTATTCAGAAAGTGCGAAAGGAGAACACTAGTTTTTTAGATGAAGGAAGTTTGAAAATCAATACTCTTTCGAGCACTGCATCCATTAAATTGAGGATTGCCAAATATAATATTTCCCATTTTACACCTTTATACTTAATCTTGAATCCTGATTTTACTGTACTTGGAGCATCTGAGGACTCACTATATAATGCTAATCATCTTCTAAATCCAATAGGTGGATATTTCAATATCGTAGCCAAAAAGTATTTCTTACCTTTTGGAAGTGAAAATTTATCTTTTAGATTTGTTGGTTCAGCATCCTGTTCTTTTACTAATGATATTATGACAGAATCTAAGATAACAAATGATTCACTATCTGTTGCAGAATATGGGAATAAAACAACTAATGAGAATGTCCTTTTCTCAGCGGGTTTGAATTCTGAAGCAATAGTATTTACAGAAGAACCTTGTGGTGTCTTATGGATAGAACCGCAGATAATGTGGACCAAATGTGTTGGTGATAAATTTGTAAAGACATTTGGAGAAAATGCCAGGAGTAAGTTCTGGGGATATGATATAATTGCTCAGTTATTAATTTTGCAAAGAGTAAATATTATAGCAGATTGGAAAGGGTGTTTGTCGAAAGGAAAGTCCAAGATTCCAGATATAGACAAAGGAATGTTTACAATTTCTATAGCATTGAATTTAACAATGTAGGTACTTGAGTATAAGCTTTTCCATGAAAGTGTTTCAAAACAAAACTTTCTGAAAGGTAGTCCAAGAGCAGATTAATTGTAGGCTATTATGAATGAAAGATAGCCGATAACCCTTTGAAAAAGAATTAAAATTCAAAGATTTTGACAGAATATTGTTTTTTTAGGAGGCATCTGATGTGGATAGACTATAAATCATTAAGTTCTGAATATGAAATTTATTTTTTAGCAGCAGTTGCAAAAGCCCTTGTTCTTTGTCAGAAAATTGAAAGATCAATAGCTATTCAAACTGGTCTTTTAAAACATATCAAAAAATCATCAAAATTCACATCCATGGATGAACTCAATGATATGTTGGAAAATCATATAAAGCGACAATGAGACAAAATAAGAATTATTTAGCAGCTATTCTGGAAAAAATAGGGTTAAGGGAGAAAATTGACGAAGTCTTAAAAATCAGAAATGATTTAGCTCATGAGTTCTTTATTGACATTGCTTCCGCTGTTTCACCATATGGTATGAGTAATGTAAACATAGATGATATAATTCAAGAAAAAATTATTATATTATATGATTATACAATAATTTTAGCGGACTTGGACAACATACTGACTTTTAATGAATATCTATTTAATAAAGAAGATTCAATACCTCCTCCAATTTCAAAAAGTTATACTGAAAAAATCCTTATTTGGGTCTTTTCAGGTCTTGAACAAGAACTAAAACAAATCAAAAAGAGTAAATTAGAACTAAACAGTATCCCCAACGAATAGGCAAAATCTTAGCATGGATTTGGTGATGTTGTTAATGTGTAAGGAAAGTATAAATAAGTGATATAGATAACTGGAGGAAAGATGGCAAAACCAAGAGTATTTATCAGCTCTACCTTTTATGATTTGAAACAAATACGTTCAGATTTAAAATCCTTTATTTCAAGTTTAGGTTATGAGTCTATCAGAAATGAGGAAGGTGAAATTCCATATGGGAAGGATGAACCTTTGGAAGAATATTGTTATAAGGAAATCAAAGATGTGGATATATTAGTTTCAATTATTGGTGGCAGATTTGGATCAGAATCAAAAAGAGGTAGCTTTTCTATTTCACAAATGGAAGTTAGGACTGCATTAAAAGAGAGTAAACAAGTATATATATTCATAGAAAAGAACGTGCTTACAGAGTATGAAACATATTTATTGAATAAAGAATCAAACATAAATTTCAAGTTTGCAGATGATTCAAGAATATATAAATTTATTGAAGAAGTTAAAAGTCTAAATGTGAACAACAATGTTAAAGAGTTTGAAACAGCCTTTGACATAACTAAATATTTGAAAGAACAGTTTGCGGGATTGTTCCAAAGATTCTTAGCTGATCGAATTCGTATTAAAGAAACAAGTTTAATATCAAATTTGGAAAAAACAGCTCAAATGCTAAATAAACTTGTTAACTATTTGAGTGATGAAAACAAGGGACAAACAGAAGAAATAAACAGAATTTTAATGATTAATCATCCTTTAGTTGAAGATTTACGCAATTTATTAGAGATCCCATACAATTTTTACATTGAAGGGTTAAAAGATATGGATAAATTAATAGTTGCAAGAGGATGGAAAAAAGGTGATATAGATCCATTTGATGAAGAATTGGAATACATTTGGTGGTATAAGGAATCCTCACAAGAAAAAGTGTATTAAAAATTAATTTTCAGTTATTTGATGGAGAAGGGAAATTGAAATATGTAAAAAAATCTGATTGGAAAGATTCTTATGTTATTTTAAATGAGATTCCTAATGATTTTGATGATGATGTTCCATTTTAAAACTTGAATAAAGGAATCTTAGATAGTCTATAATCTTATTGACACAAAATCATGAGTAGAAGGAAGATAACACATTGTTTAATGTGGGGTTAGTATGAATGAGAAATTACCGATAAATCTGAGTATGCTGAAGTATATGAGAGAATCTCTGAATCTGACAATAGATGAGGTTGCTTATAAGCTGAAGAAGGATGCTGAAATATACCAGAAATGGGAGAGTGGTGAAGAAAGTCCTACTTACATTCAACTTGAAAAGATCGCACATTTGTACAAAAGACCGATCGCTGTATTTTTCATGTCATCAATTCCTTATGATGTAAGCCCTACTGTTGATTTTAGAGCCATGCCCTCAGAGATAAATAATTCGCTACCTGCCGAGTTAATATTGATCTATAGAAAAGCAAAGGCAATGCAATGTAACCTTGAAGAGATCTTTGAGAGTTCCAACTCAAAGAATAAGCTTCTTTCATCTTTTACTGACGTTAATTTAGATAATTACACTGAAGTAGCCAGTAGATTAAGAAATTCTTTAGGGGTTTCCATAGAACAGCAAATAGGATGGAAAAACAGTGAAACTGCTTTGCAGGAATGGCGTAAGGCTTTGGATAATGAAGGAATTTTTGTATTCAAAGATGCATTTAAAAATTCAGAATACTATGGTTTTTGTTTATATGACGAAAAGTACCCAATAATCTATGTTAATAATACAACTACTAAAACGCGTCAGATATTTACTTTATTTCATGAATTTGCACACTTGTTATTCAAAGTAAGTGGAATCGATTTAGTGGATAAAGGCATATTTAATTTATTTGATGATAAATATAGAATAATAGAAGTAATGTGCAATAAACTTGCTGGAGAGTTTTTGTATCCTGATTCCCTTTTCGAGAAAGAGTTTAAGTCATTTTCTGAAGAATATGTTAGTGAATTAACTGTGAAGTACAGTGTAAGCAGGGAATTGGTATTACGGAAATACCTGGACCATAATTTAATAGATAAACATACATACTCAAAGTTCAGAGATAAATGGATAAAACAGATTAATACTAAAAATCCGGAGGGTGGAGGAAATTACTATTTTACCCAGAAAGCCTATTTAGGAGAAAACTATATTAATGCTGTTTTTCAAAAATACTACAGGGGATCATTCTCTGTAGATAAGTTGGCAGAATATCTAAATATTAAAGTATCAAGTGTCAGTAAAATGGAAAATCTGGTTTTAAATGGCAGTCTCTAATGATCTACATTATTGATACAAATTCAATCAGCCATATAATGAAAACATTTTATTTTGAGACCTTTCCCTCATTTTGGGAAAGGTTTAATCCCTTGGTAGAAAGCATGCAAATCATATCCACGCGTGAATCTCTAAATGAAATAAAGTATATTAATCACATTGCTGAAGATGTCGAGAACTGGTTTAACAGATTGAGTATTAGAAAAGAAGTTTTCTTTAGCATACCAACTGTTGAGGAATTGAATTATGTAACAAAAATATTATCAATACAGCATTTTCAGCAAAGTGTTACGAAACAGAGCTTTCTGAAAGGTAATCCCATTGCAGATCCTTTTATTGTGGGGAAAGCAATGGCTTTTCAAGGAACTGTCATTACAGAAGAAAAATATAAGGAAAACTCAGCCAAGATACCAAATATTTGCGAGTATTTTAGAGTACCATGTATTAATGTAAGACAATTTTTACAACATCAGAGTTGGGTATTTTAGAAAAACATTAATTAGAATTATTAATCAGACTTTTTTAACCAGTACTCATAAATTGTTTAACACGATATTTTGAAAAAAAATATGTTGCCTAAAAAACGAAATAAATTATTATTAATTGTTGTGCTGAATATTTGGAGGTAAAATGATAAAAATTGAAGTAATGCACCATGCAAAGCATTGGAAAACATTCTCGTACGCTCATCCGGTCACCATACAAAAACTCGTTGATGATAACTCTACCCCGGATGGAAGAATCATCACTTTCAGAATTAATAACGAATATTTCGGAAGTAACCATTTAATAGAAACTGATACTAAAATGGAAATGATCAATTATACGGATAGCGATGGTCACCGTATGTATCAGGATGGCTCAATTTTCTTAATGATGAAGGCTATCCATAATGTGCTTCCTGCTCATATTCAAACAATAGTTGAACACTCCATTGGCGATGGTGTTTATTGTGAAGTATTCGGCAAGGAATTTGAACTCAGTCCTGACCATATCGAAGCAATCAAAAATGAAATGATCCGGCTCGTTCAAGCAGAACTCCCCATAGAAAAAATCAGTCTGACTCATCTTGAAGCAGAACAACTGTTCATGCAGCAGGGTCGTTTAGATATCGTAAGAGATATTCATGATCTCAATAAAAAATCCTATGTCTTCTTTAAGTGCGAAGATTATTATGATTATTATATCAGACAATTGGCTTATAATACAAAAGTACTCAATGTCTTTGATCTCGTATATATCAAGCCGGGTTTCATTCTCAGATTCCCTGATCCTAAAAAATGCGAAATAAAAAATGTGTTTGTCTTCCCCAGAAAACTCTTTGCAGCTCATCAGGAACACGATAAATGGCTGCATATTCTCCGGGTTCATACCTTACATGATTTGAATAAATACAATGAACAATATAAAATTTCAGAATTCATTCAGATAGAAGAAGCTTTACATGAGAAGAAAATTGCCTATATGGCAGATCAGATTGCTCAGAAAAGCAATGCTAAGATTGTCCTTATTGCCGGCCCTTCTTCTTCCGGTAAAACAACCTTTGCGAAAAGGCTTGCCGTCCAGCTTAGAGTCAATGGGCTCATGCCACTTGTTATCGGTATGGATGATTATTTCCTTCCCAGGACTGAAACTCCCCGCAAGCCTGATGGTGATTTCGATTTCGAAAGCATTTACGCTATGGATCTGCCTCTGCTTAATGAACAGCTTTTAGGCTTACTCGAAGGAAAAGAAGTTGAACTGCCTAAATACAATTTCGTTTTGGGTGACCGCGAATTCGGACACCACAAACTGAAAATGAAAAAAGATAATATCATTGTTATGGAAGGTATTCATGCTATCAATGATAAACTAACGGCCTCTATACCTTCATCACAGAAAATCAAGATCTATATCAGTGCTCTGAATCAGCTGAATATAGACAACCATAATCGTATTCCAACTACCGACTCCAGAAAGATCCGCAGAATCGTCAGAGACAACAATTACCGCGGTTATACTGCAGAGGAAACCATCATGCGTTGGGAATCAGTAAGAGAAGGAGAAGATAAGAACATTTTCCCCTATCAGGAAAATGCAGACTATATGTTCAATAGCAGCCTGACCTATGAACTTGGAATTCTAAAAAAGTATGTCATGCCTCTCCTGTCCAGTATTTCCAAACATTCTTCTGTCTATTTGGAAGCTCAAAGACTTATTTCCATCCTGGACCATATCCATGATATTCAGGACGATTTAATCCCCTATAACTCTATCCTGCGTGAATTCACAAAGGGAAGTATATTTAAATATTAATTATTAATTATTAGTAAAAAAAGGCAGGAAATTCCTGCCTTTTTGATATTATATAATAGTCAGTGATTTTTCTAGAACATATAGCTCAAGGAAATTTGATTGATCAAACCCAAAGTACCATAAGAACTGACGGCATAGTCAATTTTATAACGATTATAAAGAATCCCGGTTCCAAATGACAATCCGGATAAAGCGTCCTGATTAGATCCGGCTTTATATTCTGAGGCATTGCTTCTGTATCCGGCACGTAAAGCCAGATTGCCAGTCAATTTATACTCCAAACCCATTTTTCCAGCAAAATCATTATCAAAGGGTTTATAGAGATCCAAGGCCCCGATAAATTTTTCGGTTACTTTGTATTGAAATCCTACAACTCCTGTAACAGGAAGGTTCTCTTCATACTTCTCTGATGTAAAATAAGTTAATTGCTTACCAATATTTTTTAAAGTAATTCCGACTTTCAGTTTTGGATTTACGGTTTGATGTAATAAAGAAAAATCAGCTGCAACAGCAGAAGCAGTTTGATTATCAATTGATTCGTGTAAGAATTTTATAGAAACTCCGAGATTGACCTGAGAGTTAATATATTGTCCATAAGAAAAGCCAGCTAGTAAATCAGAAGAGCCAAAATCACCATCTTCCCCAACATAATTGCCTTCATTATCACTGAGTGTTTTCTTTATCCCGTCCACAGTTAAATACTGCAGATAAGCTCCCCAGGAAGAGTGCTCGTTCAATTTTCTGGCATAACACACAGTACCCCCCTGATAATCTCCGAGATAACTCACAAAAGATGTGGTTGCCTGAGCTCTTTTCAGATTGAGTAATCCGGCACTGTTAATATAAGCGGCATCAGCTTCATCTGCAACTGCAGTTGATGCTGTTCCCATAGCCACAGAACGTGTCGAGAAATTTATTTTCATAAAATTAAAGCCAGTTGTCCCGGCATTATCATTTACAGCAGAAAGAGATACTGCTGTAAATACAAGTAACAGTAATAGATATTTTCTAAATTTCATCTTCAATTCCTTTGATTATTTGATAAATTTCATCAATGGTTGTACAATTAAGTAATTTTACACGCACAGAATCATCCCTTAAAGTTTTGGAAATTGCTCCCAATAACTGCATGTATTGATGGGTATTATTTTCGGGAACAGCCATCATAAATATTATTTTAACAGGCTGATCATCTATAGCTTCAAAGTCCAGGTCAGTTTTAAGTATATAAAGTGCTACCCGCAAATCTCGCACACAGCCACTCCTTCCATGCGGTATGGCAATACCTTTGCCAATTCCGGTGGACATTGTATTTTCCCGTGTCCACATTGCAGCGGAATAATCACTCACAGAACTTATAACTCCCTTCTCATAAAACAACTGACAAATACTATCCAAACATAATTGTTTATTCTGCGGTTGTACTCCTATCTTTATTAAATCTTTTGAAAAAATTTTCATATTATCACCCATTTTTTATCTTCTTACTATAGTATAACGCTTTTTCCTTTAGTTCTGTTTCGTCAAGAGTTAATATTTTTTTATTTTCTACAATTATTTTTCCCTGAACTACAACATTGTGAACATTATTGCCTTTTAGACAATAAACCAAATGAGAATAAATATCATACATTGGTAATGCTTGAATTTCATTTATATCAAGCGTTATCAAATCAGCAATCTTACCAACCTCAACAGAACCAAGTTCATCCTTTTTTCTGATCGCCTTGTAGGCATTACTGGTAACAGCTTCAACCATTTGTCTGGCATTGGGAAAAGTCGGATCATTATTCAGGGTTTTATGAACCTTGGCAGTGATATTCATCTCCGAAAACAGATCAAGATCATTATTACTGGCAACACCATCCGTGCCCAGACAGATATTGATACTATGGTTATAATATTCTTTAAGAGGTGCAAAGCCTGATGCCAATTTTAAATTACTTTCTGTATTAATAACAATATTTACCTGCTTTTCCTGTAGCAAAGCAAATTCCTCCTGATCTATCCAAACCCCATGGGAAGCTAAAACCCTCTCACTCAAAAAACCCATATCATAAAGATATCTTACCGGAGTTTTCCTGTTTTTGGTCAGACAATCCTGTACTTCCCAGGATGTTTCAGTTAAATGTATTTGCATCAACATATTCTCACGTTCGGCTACTTCTGCACATTTTTTGAGAGTTTCCATACCACAAACATATATTGAATGAGGAGAAATTGAAAATTCTATTAAATCGTTAGTCTTATATCTGGCTTGACCTTCTAAGGCATAATTAATCATATCATCACGGTTCTGATGTAAAGCCATGGGAAAGTCCAAGACCCCTTCTCCTATGATGGCTCTGATACCTGCTTTTTGAGCTGCAAGTGCTGTAGAGTGTCCATAGAAATACATGTCGCAAAAACAGGTAATTCCATTTTTAAGAAGTTCTGCTATACCATAAAGAGCAGCATCATACACAAATTCTTCAGAAAGAAACTTTTTCTCAGCCGGCCAGATGTGATTCTGTAACCAATCCTGTAAAGGCAAATCATCGGCCAGTCCTCTAAAAAAACTCATCGGCACATGCGTATGACTATTTACTAAGCCTGGCATTATGATCTGTTCTTTACAGTCGAGAGTTCTTTCTGCTATATATTGTTCTCTTACCAAATTATGATCCAGAATATCAATAATCAATCCTTTGTCTATCACCAATGTCTTATGGCAGAGGATTTGTGAATCTTTATCCAGCGTTAAAACCAAACCGTCTTCAAGTAACAGGTCAACTTTTTTCATGAGAAACTCCCTTGGCAAGTATCATTTTAAACAATTCTTCATTATTATGAATCTTTAACTCAATTTTTAAATATATTACTTTATGGGAAAAGTTGGGTAATTTGTGGATTTTTACGAAATCCTTCTCTGTTACAATTATGAAATCAAAAACTTTTGTTAATATGTTTAAAGTGTCAGCAAACTCCGGATTATTATAATTATAGTGATCTTGAAATTTAATATGTTTAATAAAAGGTATCCCTATCCTGTTAATGGTTTCTTCAAATGATTCCGGTAAACCAATCCCCGAAAGCAGAACATTTTTACTCGTAGCAAAAGAAATCAGGGGTATCTCTTTTTGATCTGCATCATAAACACGCGGATTAACATATTCTGCCTGAAACAGAGGATTCTTTGCCTGAGGAAGTTTAATTTCTGATTTCCCGTTAAGAATAATAATATCTGCATAATTCATACAAAACAGGGGTTCGCGAAGAATTCCAGCCGGTAAGACAAAACCGTTTCCAGTCAGATTAAGAGAATTAAATATCAGAATATTGACATCTTTTTTAACCTTATGATGTTGAAAGGAATCATCCAGGATAACAAAATCCAATTCCGGAAAATCTCTCTCCAGAATTTGTATGGAAGCCTTCCTGTTACGCCCTACAATTACAGGTATTCCCATCAGCTTCCGGGCAATCATATAAGGTTCATCTCCTGCTTCAGATGCCCAGGAAAATACTTCATTGTAATTTGAAATCAATTTGTTCGTCTGTTCAAACTTGCCTTTGTATCCTCTGTTGGAAATGGCAATTTTATAACCTTTCTTTTTTAAAACTGATGCAATAAATATTGTTAAGGGTGTCTTACCGGTTCCTCCACTCACCAGATTTCCAATGCTGATAATCTTTATTTTACTCTGATAAGATAAGACAGGAAATAATAAATAGATAAATCGATAAATTAACTGAATTGATGCATAAATAAGGGAGAAGGGATATAATAAATATGA
>CAYQPF010000042.1:0-33268 GCA_964419225.1 uncultured Candidatus Cloacimonadota bacterium
CGACGTCTCGTCGATTGGTAACTGCTAAAGTATAACATGGCAATATTTATGCAGACGAGACGTCTGCAATTCCTGTAGAACAACACATCTCAGAACACGGACTTTCACCGACTGTCACTGACTTACACGGACAAAGGAGGAGATCTGAAAGTATAGTGTTTCCTGAGTGGCCTTATAGTTCGACAACCCATTCCAGGATAGGAGTCAGGCGTCAGTCGCCAGGCATCAGGAGAGAAAACCCATCCCCGACCCTTCCCTTTTAATAAGGGAAGGGAGGTGAAATAGGATCCGCCTTTTAAATCCTTCTGAATCACGGCACAGATTAAAGGATGTCACGGATTTGTAGGGGCAGACGTGGGAGTCTGCCCCTACATCCGTTTATTCTATACTGTACAAGTTGGGAATTGATATATTTGACAAAGGTCTGGACAAATTGGACTGTATTGACTATATGGATTATAAGGACAAATATAGGAAAAATGGATAGATTGGAGCGGAAATTGCTTAATGAAATAAAAAAATCTCATTTTCCGGAGTTATCTCACGCGGAGCCACGGGGCTGCGGAGAGAGAAAGAGGAAAAGAGAAAATTTTTGACATTAGTTGTGTGAAAGTTAGCCTGATCAGCTTAAGTTAATGATATTGGTTAGGTATTAGGAAATTTAAGAATAATACATAGAATAGGAGAAATCATGAACAAGGTAATGAAATTTTTTCTGGTAGCAGTACTACTGGGAATGGCGTTTAATTTGCTATCTGTTCCGGCATATCCAGGCAGAGTGGAAGTCACTCAGCCTGATGGCAGATCTCTGGAAGTAAGTATCAAAGGGGATGAAGTTATACATTGGTTTTCCTCTACAGATGGTTACACATTGCTTTATGATCAAAATGGTTATTTAAACTATGCCAAGAAGAGTGGTAATGGTGATCTTGTATGTACTGAAATTCATGCAAAGGACACAGCCCGCAGAAGCAGTTCGGAAAGATCATTCCTGAGCGGAATTGAGAAGAACTTATTTTACAGTCAGACTCAGATTACATTGCTTAAGGCAATCCGGAATGTAAGAGACAGAGAGCAGCGTATATTCCCGCCGATGGGAAGCAGAAAATTAGTCATGATTTTGATGGGCTTTACAGATTTACCTTTTAGCAAGACACAAGCTGAGTTCAGTAATTTAATGAATCAAGCCAATTATGGGGTCAATGGTGCCTATGGCAGTGTAAAAAAATGGGTCAATGATGTATCATTTGAGCAGTTAATATTGACAACAGATGTTAAAGGACCGTTTACAGCGTCGCACAACAAAGCTTATTACGGCGGGAATAACACTTCCGGGGATGACACCAGACCGGGGGAATTAGTCACAGAAGCTGTAACCCTGGCAGACACTTTAATAGATTATACAGAATATGACAACGATGATGATGGAAACGTGGACGGTGTTTATGTTATTTATGCCGGGCACGGAGAAGAATCAGGTGGTGGAGCTGATTGTATCTGGTCACATACCGGGACAATAACCCCTGTTGTCTTGGACAGTGTATCCATAGCTGATTATTCCTGTTCTGCAGAATTAGCGGGAAGTACCGGTAATGCCATCACCAATATAGGTGTTATTTGTCATGAATTCAGTCATTCCTTAGGATTACCGGATTTATATGACACGGATTTTGCCGGGAGTGGCGGGCAGTCATTTGATTTAGGGACATGGGATCCCATGGCGACAGGTTTATGGAATGATGAGGGCAGACGTCCGCCCTATCACAACAGTCACACTTTGAATACATTGGGTTGGCAGGTATCCACGAATTTATTTACCTCATCTTTTGTAATTATCCGGAAATTGGAAGAGAATAATGTATCTTATAAATTACCTACAGCAACGGCAAATGAGTATTTCCTGTTTGAAAACAGACAACAGATAAGCTGGGATTATTATGTGCCTTATCATGGCATGCTGGTATATCATGTTGATTTAAATTATGCCGGCTGGCAGAATAACGCGGTTAATGCAGTTCCGACACATCAGGGACTGGATTTGGAAGAGGCAGATGATCTGCGGAATTTAGCAACATTTTCAGGAGATCCTTTCCCGGGAACGCCCAATTTTATGTCTTTTACAGATGCTACAGTACCAAATTCCAAGAGTTGGGCTGGAGTTAACACAAATAAGCCGATTACAAATATTAGAGAAACAAGTGGGATGATCACATTTTCCTTCATGGGTTGGGATGTGAATACCCCAATATACCTGATGGCAACTACAGAATCTCATTCTCAGATCAATTTAACCTGGGCACCGTCACTGGAACATAACACTGTAATGCTGGCTTTCAGTACTACACCTAATTTTGGTACGCCTGTGAATGGTACCAATTATATGGTAGGCCAGATAATAGCCGGTGGTGGAACTGTTATTTACAAGGGAACCGGAACCAGTTTCAATCATTATGGACTGACTCCGAATACTGCTTACTACTACAAACTTTGGACTTATTATGATAACAATACATATTCACCGGGTATGACAGCAACTGCAACTACTTCACCAGTACAGCAATCGCTGCCATACACTCAGAGTTTCAATAATGCTCCACAAGGGTGGACATCGATAGACAACAATAATAACAATCCACCTCAGGTATGGGCAGTAGGTAATTTTGCAGGTGGCTTGACTGGGAGCGGAAACTACGCGTTTTTGAATAGTGATGCGTACGGAGCTGGTGGTCATCAGAATGCAGACTTGATTTCACCCACATTTACCCTGAACATGATCCCCTCTTTAACGATTCAGTTTAAGCACTATTTTGAATCGTATCCCGGTTCCTCGGCTTCTTTTTACTATTCGACAAATCATGGAGCTACCTGGACGTTGGTTCAAGCTTGGAGCCAGTATGATACAACAAATCCATTAACTTCGATTTACACCATTAGTGGTTTACTAGGCAGGACACACATAATTTTCAAATGGAAATATGTGGGTTCCTGGGCGTATTGGTGGTGTGTGGATGAAGTTCAGATAACACCTGCAGGTGGAGGCTTGAATCCGCCAACAAATTTTGCCGTAAATGTTGTACCGGATGCTAATAATTTAATTAATGTTGTGTTGACCTGGAGTCCTCCTGCAGCGAAAGCTATAGCGGGAGAAAACAGTAATCAACTTACAAGAAATGCCTCTGATAGAGAACCGGGCATGTTAGACAGAGATTTAACCGGATACATAGTATATAGAAACGGGTCAGAAATTCAGACAATTACCAATCCAGCGATTTTAACATACACAGATATGAATGTACCGAACGGGACATACACTTATGGAGTTTCAGCGACATATTCTGCACCTACTCCTGGAGAATCAGAACCAGCCGGGCCAATACAAGTTGTAATCAATTATGGGGCACAGCAGATACCATTATCTGCAGGGTGGAACATGATCTCTTTAAATGTGACACCTTCCAACACAGCCGTAGAACCTGTATTCAATAGTATTGCCGAAAATCTTCAGCAAGTCAATGGAGTAGAAGGAATTTACATTCCGGATAATCCGTTAAGCACTTTGACGAAGGTTAGTGACGGCAGAGCCTATTTTGTGAAAGTAAGTCAGGCAGATACTTTGACAGTATTTGGGAGTTTCATTCCAATCACGAGTCAGATCGAATGTACAAGCGGGTGGAATTTTGTAGCTTATTATCCGATGACCTCGCAGAGTGTGGGCACAGCTTTACAGTCAGTCCAGTCCTGGATAACACAGGTTAAGGGATCTGGTGGGATTTATACTCCTGCTAATCCATATAACACACTTACAGATATGGATCCGGGTAAAGGTTACTGGTTGAAGTTGAATGGCAGCCATCCTTTGGTTTATTCAGCCAACAGATATAAGATAGTAAATGATGAACAGGCACAGGAAAGACAAGATCAGGCATCAGAGGAAGTTGAATTAGCTGTAACGGTTTTAACGCAGAGTGAAGTCGTTTTAACTCAGGTAGTTAATGGAGAAGCCGGGTTATATTTAGGAGCATTTTGTGGAGAAGAATTAAGAGGCTACAGTGAATTACAGAATATATCAGACAGAGTTGCTGCATTGCTTCAGATCTTTACAGAGACCCAGGGCGAAGAGCTTCAATTTAAACTGTACAATTCACAAACTCAGGTTTGGGAAGATTTACCAGGAACAATTCTAAGTGAACCGGGAGTAACAATAGGAAATTATCAGTCAGGTAATTTCTTTATTCTGAACCGTAATACAACTGGTGCTAATGATCAGACGCATCCTGTAAAGACAGAGATAAATTCTGTTTATCCGAATCCATTCAATCCCACAACAACCATTAGTTTTAGTTTAAAGAATGATTCTGAAGCCAAGGTCGAGATATACAATATCAAGGGTCAATTAATCAAAATGTTACTGAATAAAAAGCTCACAGCCGGCAGTCACAAAATTGAATGGAATGGTACAGATTCCAGAAATAAGAGCATGTCCAGCGGAGTATATTTCTGCAAACTGACAGCAGACGGGAAATCACACAATTTGAAATTGATGCTGATAAAGTAAGGAGTATTTAATGAAGAATATATTTTGTTTAAGTTTGCTGCTGATAAGTAGCATTGTACTGTTTGCAGTTGATCCTTGGGGTACTCCCGCAGAATTATCAGGATCCATGTCAATTATGACCGGAGTTCGGGTAAATAATCAGGCTGCAGAGGCACAGGATGTTTTAGCGGCTTTTGTAACTGTAGAAGGACAGGAAATCCTGAGAGGAAAATCTGCACTGTCTATCAATAATAATATTGCCGGTTGTTTATTACAGGTTTTTACAGAGACAAACGGTGAAGTAGTTCATTTCAAGATTTGGGATGAGAGTGCACAGCAGATCATTACTCCTTTGACTACCTTAAACAGCGAAGTAAACGGCAGTATTGGTTCCTGGCCGGAAAATCTTTTCTGGGTGGAATTAGTAAATAGTCCGGTGAATAATGCTTATTTGAGTCAAATATCGATTAATGGCAGCCCTTTGAGCGAATTTAACACCGCTCTGCTTAATTATACTTATTTCTTGCCTTGGGGAGCTACTCAGATTCCGACTGTGACTGCAACCGCAGTGAATAATGCAGCAAATGTGAATATTCAGCAGGCATCTTCTCCCAACGGAACAGCTACGATTACAGTAACTGCAACAGACGATACAACAATCAGAGTTTATCATGTGAATTTTCTTGTTAAAAATATAGTATTAGATCTTCCTGCCACGATTAATTATCAGGAAGACAGTAATAATGTTTTAGATTTATCACAGTATCTTACAGTAAATTACTACGATCTGGAAGATATGTCTTTGTATGCATATGGGAATTCACATATTACCATTACCTTAGATGGTTTAAATGCCACAATAATTCCTCAGGCAGACTGGAATGGAACAGAAACGATAACATTTACGGTCAATTGCCCTGATACCAGAGTATCTGCAACAGATAATATCGTAATTACGATTGATCCTGTGAATGATGCACCGTTAATAGATTTGCCCTTTAGTTTTACAACTCTGGAAGATGAGCCGATCACAGTTGATTTTACTCCATTTGTCGGAGATATAGACAGTCCCTTCAGTAGTTTCAGCGTTTCATGTACACCGAATGAAAATGTAAATATAACTGCGAATGGACTAATTGTTACAATGACACCGTCACCGAATTGGAATGGTACCCAGGCCTTGGAATTTATTCTGAGTGACAGTGTAGCGGTTACCCGTGGAAGCAATGTAAGTAAAAAGGTATCAAGAGCAATTGCCACAGATATTGTTTATTTAGTAGCGACACCCGTGAATGATCCACTTCAGATCTTAAGTTTTTTACCAGCTGATACTGTAATCACTGCACATGTGGGTGATACTTTATCCTTTATAGTAGATGTTTTTGACTATGATAACACCAATTTTTCGTATTTATGGGAGTTAAATGGATTCAATCAGCACAATCCGTCCGATAGTCTTCGACTTATATTTAGCAATAGCGGACAGTATGTAGTAAGAATTACAGTAGGTGACGGGGTTTTTAGTTCAATCATAACCTGGCATGTGAATGTTACCTTGGGGGTTAATGATCCAGAGATACCAGGAGTAACTTTGTTAAGACAGAATTATCCTAATCCTTTTAATCCCAGCACTTCTATCAAATTTAGTTTGAGAGAATCCGAGAAAGTGAAGATTAATATTTTCAACGCGAAGGGTCAAAAAATCAAGACACTTGCAGATAAAAGTATGTCAGCCGGAGAACATCAATTAGTGTGGGATGGCCGGAATGATACTGGCCATACCATGGGCTCAGGCATATATCTGATCAAGATGGAAACTAAATCCTATAATAAGATCGTGAAAGCGATCTTAGTCAAATAGGCATTAGCATGCAGCATTAATTGAGTTAAATTTAGGGCAGACGGATAGGTCTGCTCTTTTTTTTTTGAGGAAAAGTTATTATATTCTACAACAAAATGATTTATTACTTGACGATAAATAAAAAGTTTCTTTTTATAGAAATATGGAAATATGTTTCCAAACATAGTATAGGAAGGTTAATATGGCACTTGTGGGCATAATTGTTGTTTTGGTAGCGGTAATAGGTGGTTTCATGTTTGCCGGAGGTAATCCCATACTTCTTTTTCAGCCAGCTGAGTTTATTGTAATTCTTGGAGCGGCAGCGGGAAGTTTGTTGATCATGGCGAACAAATCGACGGTTAAGAAGATGATGGCAGCCATACCCGGCATATTTAAGGCACATGCTCAGACTAAGCAGGATTATTTGGATCTGCTTAAAACATTTTATGATCTTTTTGTACTTGCTCAAAAGGAAGGTATCATTGGAATTGAAAGGCATATAGAAAAGCCCAAGGAAAGTGAGATTCTCAATAAGAACAAAATCTTAATGCACAACGATTATATTCAGGATTTTTTTTGTGATACAATGAAGCTTATTCTTACTGGTCTTTCTTATACGGATGTAGAAAATGTTTTAGACAATGATATTGAGGTTTATGAAGAGGAACGGAAAATTGTTCCTGCGAAAATTGGATCAGTAGCGGATTCATTACCTGGTTTGGGTATTGTTGCTGCGGTTTTGGGTATTATTATCACGATGAAGTCTATTGATCAGGGAGCTGAAGTTGTAGGTGAACACGTTGCTGCAGCTTTGGTGGGTACCTTTTTGGGTATTTTATTTTGTTACGGTTTTTTAGGACCAATGGCCGCTAATGTTGAGCATTCAGTGGAAGAAGAGATCCTTTATTTAAAAACTATAAAAAGTTGCATCGTATCTTTTTCGAAGGGTAATGCTCCGATTATCACAGTAGAACTTGCACGAAGAACCATTTTTTCAGAGTTTAGGCCATCTTTCAGTGAATTGGAAAATTATGTAAGGAATAAGCCTTAATGCCGGATAATAACGAACTTCAGCCGATAATAGTCAAAAAAGTCCACAAGGGTCACAAAGCACATAGTACAGCTTGGAAAGTGGCGTTTGCAGATTTCATGACAGCGATGATGGCTTTTTTCATAGTAATGTGGGTATTGGCACAATCTCAGAGTATGAAGGCTGCTTTGGCAGCATATTTTAAAGATCCTACGGGCGTTACCAATAAAAGAGGCCGTTCCTTTGTAGAAATGAAGTCAGAAAAAATAACTACTCAAACAGTGCAGAGAGTCACGAATCTTAATGAGCAAAAGAAACTGAAAGTGATGAAGGAAAGATTGGTCAAGGAATTAGAGAATAATCCTACTTTCAAAGAAATGACCAAGAATATCCAGGTGACTTTTACAAAAGAGGGGATGGTCATAGATTTACTGAAATCTGATGTATATTTCGAAGTTGGAAGTGCTGTATTGAAGCCATCTGCATCAGGACTAATTCAGGAGATAGGGACAATTCTATCAGAATTGCCCAATCATATTTCGGTCTATGGCTATACAGATGCCCGGCCATTTTCCCGAAGGATAAAAGGATATGACAATTTTAATTTGAGTGCAGACAGATCGAATGCTGCCCGGTTTTCACTTATAAAGGGAGGAATGCCGGAATTTCAGTTTGATGAAATACGAGGTTTTGCCGACAGAAATCTCAAAGATCCCGACAATCCACTGGATGATATCAACCGGAGGATCAGTATTCTGGTCAAATATGCCGGAGATTCTGATTCTTTGATGGTTGCACCTATGGATAAAATAAATGAATCTATACCTCAGGAGGTAGAATGACACTATTATATGCAAATTGTGGAATTAATTGTGCCGGGTGCGGTGCTTATCAGGCGACCCAGGCCAACAGTGACGAAAAGAGAAAAGAAGTTGCTGCCGAATGGAGCAAAGCTTATGGGCATGAATTTGATTTTAAAGACATTAATTGTAACGGATGCCGTTCCGAAGGTGTTCTATTCAGTTATTGCGGGCAGTGTGAAATTAGAGCCTGTGTGAATACTCACAAATTGGAAAATTGTGCACATTGTTCTGAATATACATGTGAAAAATTAGATAAATTCTTATCTTTTGCCACAGGTGTTAAAGAAAATCTGGAAGCGATCAGAGCGACATTATAGCAATGGATTTGATCAGATGTGAATGGCCTTTGAATGATACCGGACAAATTGAGTACCATGATAATGAGTGGGGCGTTCCTTTAAGGGATGATGAGAAATTGTTCGAATTTCTTATTTTGGATGCTTTTCAGGCTGGTTTAAGCTGGAAAACAATCCTTAATAAAAGAGAGAATTTTCGCCAGGCTTTTGATGGTTTCAATCCTTTGCTGATTGCCGCCTACAATCAGGAAAAAGTAGCTTCTTTATTGCAAGATGCCGGAATTGTGAGAAATAAACTGAAAGTAAATGCTGCTATTCTTAATGCTCAGGCCTATTTGAGAATTAAGGACAGAGGCTTAACTTTTGCAGAATATATCTGGCAGTTTGTTGAAAATAAACCTATACTTAATGCTTGGACGAAGACTTCCCAAATTCCGGCAACTTCCCCCGAATCTGACAAAATGAGTAAAGCTCTTGTTAAAGAGGGTTTCAAATTTGTCGGATCCACCATTTGCTATGCTTTTATGCAGGCTGCCGGATTGGTGAATGACCATCTGGTATCCTGTTACCGTTATCAGGAAATTATTTCAAAATATTAGTTTTCGGTGCTTTGAGCACTAAAATTTACTCATCTGATTTTATGACATTTTATTAAGTTTGGGGGATATTATGAATTTAAAGCAAATGGACACAAACGGTAAAGCACAAATGGAAGATGTTTCCAGCAAACCCAAAGTTAAACGTACAGCCACAGCCTATGCTAAGATTTTTCTCCAGGCTCAGACTCTGGAACTGATTCAGGATAATTATCTACAAAAAGGAGATGCTCTCGCTGTAGCAAAAATAGCCGGAATCTCAGCAGCTAAACACGCCTCAGATCTGATTCCACTCTGTCATAATATCGTTCTTGATCATATTAATCTATACTTTGAGATTAAGACTGACGGTATTGAAATTTTCAGTAAAGCTGTCTGTATCGATAAAACCGGAGTGGAGATGCAGGCACTGACAGCAGTCTCCATTGCTGCTCTTACTATCTATGATATGTGTAAAGCAGTAGATAAAAAAATGCATATTGGAAGTATCAAACTGATAGAGAAGACAAAAGATCATATATTAACATAACAAGAGGATGTCATCTTATTAAGTTAATAGTTAGTGGTGAATAGTGAATAGTTAATGAGTAGTTGAAAGCGAAGAAAGTCGTAAGCATTCAAGGTAGAGCATTTAACCCAACTTATGCAATAGCTGGACAGCGTCTAAGCGAATCTTTTGCGTTTAGATGACTTACGAGATTCGATCGAAATATTTTCATATATGACATCGCAAATCTGTAAGTCACTATTCCACAAAATCTTGAGCTTATCCATCTGTCATCTACTGCATAAGTCGGGTTTAACCGAAATTATCTCACGCGGAGACGCAAAATCCCGGAGAGCCAAAGAGCTGAAGAGAAGTGACAATGGTCAACCTGGATAGAAAGTTGGAAAAAAGCAATTAAACCCGGATTGTGAAGATTCTACTGCACAGTTCGGGTTAATTAGAGTATAGGAGAGTAATGAAGACTTGGAAATTGCTTATTTTTATTGTGTTTTTGAGTATTCCTTTGTTGATAAACTGCCATACAAATTCTGTCCATACGTCCTTGTATAGCCGGTTAGTGGCACATTACCAGCAAAATGATCCTGATAGTCCTTATTT
This sequence comes from uncultured Candidatus Cloacimonadota bacterium, assembly GCA_964419225.1. Taxonomy (GTDB): domain Bacteria; phylum Cloacimonadota; class Cloacimonadia; order Cloacimonadales; family CAYQPF01; genus CAYQPF01. The sequence continues at coordinate 10,265 of CAYQPF010000042.1, forward strand.
ACGTGCAATAACGCAACATCCTGATTATTTTAAATACGGATCTACTCTGCCGGATATGCAATATGTGAATATATTCAAGTCAACAATTCAGGACTTGGGAGAGCAGATTTATGAAGGGTCTGACCATGATTTATCTTTGACATATAATCCTTCAGTTTTAGGCATTCCAGATCCTGCTGGCTCAAATAGAACAAATTCCTTTGGTATAGATACTCATGACCCTGAAGGTGCATTTTTATTTGCACAGGAATTTTTGAATCATGCCATGCGGGATGGAGGTAATGGGTCTAAATATAAGAAGGATGTCTATACAACAGAAACTGGCAGCATGGAATTAGCCCTTGCTCTGGGGTATTATGCTCATTTGGTTGAAGATATTGTGGGTCACAATTTCTGGGTACCCAGGTTAACTGCTTTGGAAAATCTGAATGAATTGAACGTAATTAACTCAATTAACGATCAAGCTAATCTTGATATTCCAGGAGTTCAGTCCCATTATTTTATTGAAATTTCACAGGATTACAGAAATGGTGAAGAAGCAGCACATGATTTTAGAAACACAATCTGGAATTTTCATATTAAATCAGATCAGTCTGAACCTGAATCTAAAGAATTCTTGGTTAACGGAAGCAAATGGGATAAATTGAATCCGGCTTTACAGGCTTTTTATAACTGTCTGACCAAGTTCTATACTGAGCATCCGGAATTGAGAAAAGGAAATCTGATTTCAGAGGAAGGATTCCGGAATGAATGTCATCTTTGGAGATTTGTGAATCAATTTTATCCAGAGACTCTGGGTTATGGATCATTGTCGGAAGGAATGGCAGATTGGGTTTCAAGCCATGTTACATCTTCAGAATATTCTTTTGAAATTGGACCTATTGTTTGGGATTTTATCGAGCAGATATATATTATTCCGACGGTTTACAGCAATGTAGAAGCTACTATAGAGAAAGAAATGGGCAGATCACTACAGACACTTCTGGGTTTAGCCAGATATGATCAGGCGAAAGCTCTGGAAATAGTTAAAAACAATCCTTTAGTAATTAATTATTCAGAATTTGTCAGGATGATCGCAAGTCCTATATATAGTGATCCTGACTATTTTACGAAACAGAATTTTGCTTATTATGCAGATTTAGAAATGCATTATTTTTCTCAAATTGGTCCAACCGGTAAATTATTTCAAGACTGGCATCCTGAATGGCTACCAGCTTATGCCTGGGGTGTCCGGGCCGGATTAAACGGACTTTTACCCGGAGTATTAGATAAAAGAACAAATGTCATGATTCATGATGTATATTTAAGATCCGAGGATAAGCGGTGTCCAGTCGGAAAAAGAGTTTCGATAAAACACCTTCCTCTGGAAGTATGGGTAGAGCTGTTTGCTCCAGAAAAGATAGAGAACTCTATAAAAATAAAAGGTAAAGTGATTCTGGAAGGTAAAAACGGGAATGATCTGGAGTTAAAGACAAGAAGTATATCATTTAAGCAGGACCCTTATAAATACAATTCCACCTCCAGAGCTGTTTTGAAATTCAAGATCAAGCCTGATGACTTGAAAAGGATAGATTTGAATCAGTATAATGGTTTTTATATAGAGCTATATTGGCAAAAAGCAAATTTACCTTTTTACACGACGAATGACAGAAAGTACCAAGGACTGGAGATTGTTAAAAATAATTCCCGGTTTAAGTTATGGAATAGTACAAATCTTTTTCAGTTATCTAATGAAGGGAATTGATACATTGAGCAGACTTTGGAGGCAGATTAGTTAATTATTAACAGTTAAGGGTTAGCTGTTTAAACCGGAGAATATCAATTATCTCTGTAAAAAATAACTTGCCAAGATATTTGATTATATATATATTTGTATTTTTAGACTGTATAGATATTTGGAGGAAACATGAGGTTCGGGATAATTGTAATGTTAATGCTGTCCTTAATTACTTTTGCAAGTGCTGAAGAAGTTGATTTACAGAATGCAGGGACTACATTTAAAATCACGGCTCAGGGCACTGGTTTTTATGAGGTGGAGTTTAATCTGGACAAGTTTCAGGTGGAAGAGGTAATCAGTAAAGGTCTTAATTATCAAAAGATTTCACATCCAGAGGCAGGATATTTACTGGAAAAAGGTAAAGCAGAGTTGCCTGTTTTTGGGACAATGCTGGCCATTCCTCCCCAGTCAGAAGTCAGTTGTGAAGTTTTAGTTGAAGAGAAGCAGGTTTTACCGAATTATAGAATATTCCCGGCTCAGGAGAAAGGGACTCCGGAAGAGTATAGTTCTTTATTCCTAAGTCAGGAGTACGGAAAGAATGCAATATATCCTCAGAAGAAATATACAATAGATATTGCCGAGATGAGAGATTACCGGGTTGCCAATATAAAATTGCTGCCCTTTGGATATAACGGAGCAGAGCAGAAGCTGACAGTTTCTCAGAAGATCAAGGTTAGAATCAATTATACGAATCCTCAGCAGGCAATTGATTTCAAATTGAAACCAAAAGTATCCCGCAGTTTTGAGAAGTTGTACAGCAGTCTCTTTTTAAATTATGAGCAGATGAGGGACAGAAATCCTGTATATCAGAAACCTTGTCTTGTTATTATTTACAAAGAGAATCCGCTTACTTTATCTAAACTGGAGGAATTGGCCCAATGGAAAAGAGAGAAAGGTTTTGAAGTGCATTTGACTCCGCTAATAGAGGCAGGTTCGACCAATATAGGAGTTCTTGCATATTTACAGAATGCTTATGACACTTGGGAAAATCCGCCGGAATATCTTATTATGGCAGGTTGTACAGGTTTACAGGCAACTTTTGTTCCTTTTTGGGATCACAATGGAGTTAAGACTGATTACAGTTATTCACTTTTACAGGGAAACGATTCTGTTGGCGATCTTTTTGTTGGCCGCTTACCTTTTAATGATGAAATTGAACTGAACAATAATATCAGCAAAATATTTCAGGTAGAAAGAGATCCTTCGAGCCTTAATTCCGAATATTTTGAGAAATATCTTTTAGTAGGAAGTACTCAAGGTAATGTACTATCCTGTATAGATGTCAACATCGCTGTTAAGGATATGATAAAAAGCAAGTATCCTGAAGCAACTTTCTCAGAAATATATGATCTCAATTTAACATCAGATCAATTTATAATGGCTTTAAACAGCGGAAAGATATTATTTAATTACCGTGGATATCAAAACATGAACGGTTTTAACAATTCAGTTATCACAGTTACTAACTTAAATATGCCAGTTTATGGTTCTTTTATGACCAGTACAACATCAATGTATGGTTATGCCCAAGGGATAGCCGAAAAATTTGTCAATCTGGGATCCACAGTTGGTACAAAAGGCGGTGTAAGTGTATTGGCCTCGACTTATGATTCTCACACATCATTTTTTAATTGTTTAAGTCAATCGGCAGCAGCCGGAATATTTAAATATGATCTGGAAAATTGGGGTCAAACAGCGTTATATTCCAGAATGTATATGTGGAACCTTTATTCTGGCGATGAAGAAGCATTACTCAATTTGTATGGTTTGACACTGATAGGAGATCCATCAACAGATGCGATAAAGGGACCATTGCAGGGACTGCAGGTGAATCATCCGGTGACACTTCATTTGGGAGTTAACAGTTTTGTTGTATCGGTAACAGACAGTCTGAGTATGCCTATGGAGAATGCCTGGGTATCAGTACTGGGAGATTCCGGACAGGTATGTAATTCCGGAATGACAGATGCATCGGGAAGTATTATTTTACCAACTCCTGCAGATGCTAATGATAATATTAAATTAACTGTGAGCAAATCCGGATTTTATCCGTACAGAGGCCTTGTAGAAATTGATAGTGCAGGTACAGCTGTGGTTGATACAATAATGATCGATGATGATCAAATTGGTGGTACACAGGGAAATGGAGACGGCCTTCTGAATCCTGGGGAATTATGTTACTTGAAATTTCCACTTAAAAACACGACTAATGGATTGCTAAATAATGTAACACTGCAGGTTACCTCAGATGATTCCTTCATCGAACTTTCCGGGAACACTGTCACATATCCTCCTCTTGCACCAGGACTGACAGCTCAATCCGGAGCCTCAACTATCATGGCAATTTCCGGCAATTGCCCGGATCAGCATATTATTACTCTTTCTCTATTGATTAGTACACCAACAGGTCAAAGAATAGAGCTTGTGCAACTGGAAGTTAAAGGGATAGCACTGGAATTACAAAGTATCGTAGTCAATGACAATAATAATGGACATTTGGACTCAGGTGAAACAGTATTTTTAACTCCTTCCCTGAAGAATATCGGGTATTTGGTTGCAAATGATATAAACCTTACTCTCAGATCACTATCCAACAGCATAATAGTACAAGATTCATTAGTATGGGCTGGAGATTTTGAAGTTCAGGAAACTTTAGATTTTTCCAACGCATTTCAGGTATCAGCTTATCCGACTTTAGTTGCCGGAGAAATAGTGGAAATGCAGTTAGTTTATTCCAATTTGAGCGGATATATGGAGTTTGAAACTTTTAATTTGGTAATAGGTCAAACCAATGCAGGCAGTCAGACCGGTCCGGATGCTTATGGTTATATGTGTCTTGAGAACAGCGATACTCAGTTCGCTGATCATCCTGAGTATAATTGGATCGAATTATTTCCAGACCTGGGTACAGACCTATTGTTATATGATATTGGTGAAAATAATGATGTAACAACGACAGTAGATTTACCCTTTACCTTCAGATTTTATGGGATTGATTATTCTCAGATCAGTATCTGTTCCAATGGATGGGTTAGTTTTGGAGAAACAGATCAAACCACATACAGAAACTATCCTCTTCCGGGGCCGATGGGACCGAGTCCGATAATTGCCTGTTTATGGACAGATTTAATTACAGGTGCTACTGGCAATCCCAATTATAAAGTTATGTGTTACTATGATTCCTTGGCACATCAATACATTGTGGAATGGAAGACAAGATCAATAAATCAGAACTATAACGAATTTTTTGAATTAATCTTATACGATCCGGAATTTGATAATTCTATTGGAGACGAAGGACAATTTAAAATTCAATATCAGAACATAAACTTGAATGTAACAAGTACGGATTCTTTTCACGATAAAAGACCTACAGTAGGCATCCAAAATCAGACAGCAGATGTTGGCTTGCTGGTAGGATATAATTGGGGTAATCCGTCAACAATGCATACTATCGCAAATGGTACAGCTCTTTTGTTTAAAGCTGTAAATTCAGGAACTGAGCAGAATCTTCTGTTTCCTGGAGATCTTGTTCTGACTGATGATAGTTCGGACGGAATAATCAGTCCGGGAGAGACTGTGCGAATCGGTATTCCCTTAACAAACTACAGCAATCAGGTATTTACAAATATCCAAACTACTCTGAACTGCAGCAATCCGCACGTCAGTATTCTCAATGCAATTTCAAATTATTCTAATCTGACTCAGGGGAATACGGGTTATAATATGACAGATTTTGTAATCCGGGTAAATCCGGATTATCCATTAACTGATACTTTGCGGTTAGTTATGAATATTCAGAGTAATATGGGAACCCAGTCTCTGACATTCGAGTATCATGTAGGAAATACGGTAATAGATTTTCTGGGGATTCTGATGGCAGAAAACACGGGAAATATGAATTTATCAATAGATCCAGGAGAAACTGTTACTCTTGGAATCAATCTTACCAGTATAGCAGGATTTAATTGCAGGAATATTAAACTGAGACTTGAGTCAATTGCAGGTTATGATTTGTCTGCCGACACCTTATATTATGGCGAAATACAACAAAACACAGTTGTACAGAAAACAGTTAACCTTTCTCTATCTTCAACTCTGCAGCCTGGTGACCTTGGTCAGATTCCTTTGACAATTTATGAAAATGACACAGTAATAGGAAATACATTTCTTTCAATACTAATTGGAGGAAACGAGTATCAGTGCGGAGTAAAAATGTCTGGACCGGTAACTATTTCAGGGACGGATGGAGATTATCGAAGTGTTAAAGTTCAGGGCAGAGGTTTGCAAACAACACCTGATGCAAACGGGAATTATTCAATGCTCCTGCCTTTGGGGCTTTGTGCAAATTTTTCAGCAACCAGTCCATATTACTATGCACCCTCTTATCTTAATTTGAATCTGATTTATGGTTCCAATTGTTCAAATATTAACTTTTCGCTAGATAAACTGAATTCTCCCCAAAACCTGACACTTGCCCAGGCAGGTAATACTGTTGTATTGGATTGGGATTTGCCAAATTCAGCAACAAGAGGTGTTAACTCGCGTAAGGTTCCGGTGAACCTGAGACCGACTATACAGAGATATGTGATCTATATTAAAAACAATGCAGGTTTGATTCAACAGGTTGATTCCACGACAGCAACAACCATCAGCAGAAACCTGACCAGTTCAGGCATACATAAATTCTGGGTAAGGGCAAGATATTCTGAAGGCTTGGGAGCTTCCTCAGATACAGTAAGTATTGTTTACAATAATCTTCCACCTCAAATTACTGAATTTTCTCCTGCTTCTGATTCATTAACCTGCTCTTCGGGAACTGTCATTCCTTTCCAAGTTTCAGCAGAAGATTTGAACAGTCCATATACTGTTGCCTGGAGTGTGAACAATGTAGCCGTTGGAACCGGAGGATCAGATTATTCACATACATTTAACTATAGTGGATTATATGAAGTCCGGGCAGCAGTATCCGATTTTGAATACTCTGTTACTAAAAACTGGTATGTTTATGTTACTTTGGCTAATAATGATGTGGATGCAGTTGCGTGCAACAAGTTATGGCAGAATTCACCCAATCCGTTCAATCCGGAAACGACAATCAGATTTGCTATCAAAAAACAGACCAAGGTCTGGCTGGGAGTTTATAATATTAAAGGACAAATGGTCAAGATCCTGCAGAATGGAACTCTATCTGCAGGACAGCATGCTATTAATTGGAATGGAAAGGACAAAAACGGGAAGAAAGTAGGATCAGGGATTTATTTCTACAAGATAGTAACACTGGAGTTCAGAGAAGTAAGGAAGTGTTTATTGTTGAAGTAGGACTAGCGTCTAACATATTTTACAGATATCATACCAGAGGTGCTTGATATTCTTGTCTCCTCTGGTCATATGATATGAACTTTAAATAGTGACGAGATTAGGGTGCAAGAGATTGCACCTTTTTTTTTGCAAGAAAATAAGGTTTCACAGGTATCGTAAAGTGTATATTCCCAAGACACAATTATACGTCTCTACGAGAGGGCAGATTTTGCTTATTTGTTATCCGACATAAATGCCAGGTCTTTTGATGGACACACCATAAAATCAGCATTTGCTTACCTTCTCTTTTCTTCTTTCTCTCTCCGTGTGCTTTGCGCCTTCGCGTGAGATAATTATGGAAAGTGTCTCCATTTGTCTTAGTGACATTGTTTTATTACCCCTCACAATTCCCAATGGCATTGAAATTGCACCTATAATAAATCAGGTATTCGGTCAGATGGTCTGAATGCTTGTGTTTTAGGGGGTTTGCTATTTTACAGATTGTTAGGAGTAGCAAAATCATATCATTTTGATAAGAGAATTTATATGGAGGAATTATGAAAAGAGGAATACTTTTTTTGGTTTTGTTATTGGTTGCAATGTCAGCCTGGGCCAATCTCAAGTACAGTCTGGTGAATGTATCCTGTAACAGCAGGATAGAGATGGAGACCCTTTTAAGGCAGGGTTTTGATGTACAGGCAGGAATCGGGATCAAGAATAATGCTGTACAGGTAGTAGCAAGTCAGTATGATTTACAAAAGATGACCCAATTAGGGCATCAATATAGCGTAATTCATGAGGATTTAACTGCTTATTTACAAACAAGACTGACTCAACCCCGCGAAAGAAATCTTCAGATTGGTCAGGGAAGTATGGGCGGTTATTTCACTAATGATGAGATCACAGATTTTGTGGATTCACTTTATCAGGTACACAGTAATATCATGTCTGCTCCCATAACCATTGGCGTTACCGGAGAAGGCAGAGCAATAAAGGCTTATAAGATTTCAGACAATCCAGGAAGTGATGAAAACGAACCGGAAGTTTTAATCATTGGTTTGCATCATGCCCGTGAAGGAATGTCGATAGTTTCAAATTTATATTATACTCAATGGCTGGTGGAAAACTATAATCAGGATCTATTGGCTACATATTTGGTGAATGAAAGAGAGATCTGGTTTGTACCAATTCTGAATGTGGATGGTTATGTTTATAATCAGCAAATAGCACCCAATGGCGGTGGGATGTGGCGTAAAAATAAGAGAGATAACGATAATAATGGCAGTTTCAATCCCAATCAGGATGGTGTGGACTTAAATCGTAACTATGGTTTCGAATGGGGTTTTGATGATAATGGTTCCAGTCCTGACCCAACCGCAGAAACCTATCGCGGACCTTCGGCATTTTCTGAAGGTGAGACTCAGACTATTCGGGACTTTTGTATTGCCCATGAGTTTAGAACAAGTTTCAGTCTCCATACTTTTGGAAGTTATTTAATTTATCCCGGTCATGCTAATGGTGATCCTATGCCGGATCAGGAGCTGTTCCGTGACTATGCTGCAACAATGACACAGGAAAACGGATACACCTATGGTAATGATATGGAAACAGTCAATTATACCACCAATGGCGGATCTGATAACTGGATGTATGCAGAACAAACCTTTAAACCTAAAATCATTTCTTTTACACCAGAAGTAGGTAATTCTCAGGATAATTTCTGGGCACCTACTGCCAGAATTTTACCACTTGCACAGGGAATGTTATTTCCGCAACAATATATTTCTTTAGTTGCAGGCAATTATCTTAAGGTGGAAAATTGCCGGGTTAATGATACAGCACAGGGAGATGGCAATCTATTTGGGGAAGCCGGAGAATCTTTTGACATTTATTTCACCGTTAAAAACAAAGGCTGGAATGATAATATTGCCAATATATCTGCCACCCTTACCTGCGATAATCCTGCAGTTACTATCAATGCAGGTACTGCGAATATTGCCAGTCTGAACGCTCTGGCAGAAACTGAGATCATGTTTCATGTTACTCTTGCAGCAAATATGCCTTCCGGTCAGAATGTTAATTTCGGTATCCATTTCACAAATACCACAGGTTATAATCTAACCGAAATATATTCTCATAATTTTGGAACTCCTTTTGTTGTGTTCTATGATAACGCTGAAAAAGGAACTGAAAAATGGACTCCAAGTCTTACCTGGGGTACTACAGATGAATTGGCAGCCAGTGGGACACACAGTTTTACTGACAGTCCTTACGGGAATTATGCAGATAATACCTCAACAAGATTTTCCTTAACAACTCCGCTTAATCTTAGTTTTGCCACAACAGCTTTTCTGGATTATAAGATCCGTTGGGATTTGGAAAAAGATTTTGACAAGGCACAAATTGAACTCAGAAGTCCTGCAGGTGCCTGGAATGCGGTGGAGGGAGAATATACAATTGAAGGTTGTGGTATTGGAACTCAAATACCTGGGGAACCTGTCTATAATGCTTTCAGAAACCTGAGATGGTTTGATGAAAAAATATCTTTGGCTAATGTTCTGGGGGATCAGGTTTCCTTTAGATTCAATTTAGCTTCTGATGAAGGTGTCAATGAGGATGGAGTCTATTTAGATGATATTATGGTAGTGGCATATTCTGACACTCCCATGGCCCCAGTTATTGCCTGGGTGACAGACAATATGGAAAATACTTCCAGTACAGGACCTTATCCTATACAAGCTATTGCCGGTGATGCTCAGGGTCTGAATGCCGTTACTCTCAAGTATAGTACTAATAATACGACTTTCACTCCTGTGGCTATGACTCATGCTCAGACGCATTTCTTCGCAGGTAATATTCCTGCTATGCCCATGAATACAACTGTCTGGTACTATGTGGAAGCCTCTGATAACAATGGTAATACAGTTAATAGTGCGACTTATTCTTTTATGGTTACAGCTCAACCACCAGTAATTGGAATTGATGCTACAGAATTAAATTTCTCGATCACCGGTTTTGGAACGGATGAAACCAGTCTCAATATCACTAATACCGGGTTACTTCCTCTGGATTATACCATTACGGGAGCAGCAATTATTCCTAATCTTAATCGTGCAGATAATTCTCAACGGAAACAAGCAGATCTTTCAACAATAGCGAGTGAGATCAAAAAACAGAATCCCCAGTTTAGCATGTCTTCGTCAACTGTTCAACAACCACCGAGAGAAATGGAGTTAATGATTACAGATGAGTTAGATGAATTGACGGGAAGTTATGTGGATATAGCTGAGGTGTATGGTGAACTTGCAGATGATCAAATCAATTTTGAGATCTTCCTCGATAATACCATTAATTGGAATGCTACTTTATTTATCGTTTCTTTTGATGTTGATCAGAATATCAATACCGGAGTTTATCCTCCTGCATTTGGTATCGGCAGTATTCATAATGATATTGGTTCTGAAAAAGAACTTATAGTGGATTGCAGTGGTCAGTTAGGCTTGGGTATCGGTGCTTTCATGACTGAAAACACAGGCGGAAATGTTGTTGGTGTAGCTACTTTGACTTTGAACACCTCATCAATTTCACTTAATATTCCCTATGAGTTATTGAATGACAATGATCAGAATGTAAACTTCTCGATTTTATCAGTACCATCACAACAAAGTAACAGATTTGATTATGCACCCGGAGTAGGTCATGCTACTTTTGGGTTACCTGGCATTCCATCCTGGGTTCAGTTCAGTCCTGAGTCAGGTCATTTACTTTATAATCAGACACAGGAAATCAATGTACAGGTTACTTCAGATTGTCTGATTGACGGAACATATCAGGCAGAATTGAAGGTGGGGTCCAATGATCCTGTTCACCCTTTGATTACTATCCCTGTAACTATTGTGGTTGACGGAGTCGGTAATAATGATAATAGTCCTGCACTTGTTAAAAATGGATTACAACAGAACTATCCTAATCCTTTCAATCCTGAAACAACAATCAAATTCAGTGTTGCCAAGCAGTCTCATGTTGCACTGGATATCTATAATATCAAAGGTCAAAAAGTTACTCAACTTACGAATACATCGTTTGAACCTGGTACTCATTCAGTTATCTGGAAAGGTACAGACAGTACGGGTAAGAAAGTTGGCAGCGGGATTTTCTTCTGTAGCTTGAAAGTGAATGATAAAGTGATCAACACACGCAAAATGTTACTCATCAAATAAATATCCTAATCCTCAAAAAAGGCGGTATTGACTCCCTCAATACCGCCTTTCCCTTTTATTAAAGAGCCAAAGCAAACCTTAAATAAGCATGAATGCATAAATATCTATAAGATTATTAATAGTCAGAAGAAAGCAATAAAGATAGATAAATTCCTGAAAAATACAGACCCAAGACCCTCATCCTAACCTTCTCCCTGGTAGGGAGAAGGAATTAATCGGTTGAAATTTGTTATAGATATTTAAGTGGTTTTTGCTTAATAATTTTTCGTCCTATCGGATGGGATTTTATGTTGTTTATACCTGCAGCTAAAGCTGCAGGCTATACATCTTTTGTCCTCCGGACAGTAAGAGAAGTCTATGCTTGATACCCAAATGCAAACATTATGTTGTTTTGAGTCCTAAGGGAAGGAAGCACGAAATACTTAGCTTTGCTGAAGGGCTGACGTGGGAGTCAGCCCCTACAGGGAATTAACCTCTTCCGGATACGGCTGCAGGATACTTTGCCCCAGCAGGTACTGATTATCATATTGATATGACAAGTCTTTGAGGATATTCAGAACCTCAGTCAAAGTGAATTGACCGTCTCGATATTTATCTAAAGCAGAGAGGAATGACTCTTTTTCCGGGCCTGAGAGAACTTGTTTGAATCCTCCAAAGCAATGCATGAGAGCGTTAATCATATTTCCTCTGGTCAGGGGCTTATTAATTATCTGATAGAATCCTTCCTGATAACCGAAGAAAACAGTCACGATCTCATCCGGAGTATATTGACCCAGTAAATGTCCCATAGCCCGCATTTGATCCTGATCCAGAGCCATGAAGAGAAGCTTATGCCGGGAATGGAAGTCCAGCATTTTTTCGATTTCACCTGTATGAAACACAGCTCTGAAATCTGCCATCAGGAAGATCCGCATGAGAAAAAGGTGACGCAGTTCGGGATCAGCCAGTCTTTCATCATCTTCTTTGGGGTGATAGGGAAATGTTTTGCTGACAATTTCAGCGAAGATTCCCTGAGTCTTCTCGGGTAAAAGCCTTTTAGTTTGCGGATCATAGAGTTTTGTATCATAAAACCCGCAGGAGGGAGATCTGGCGGTTAAGATATAACCGTCAATATCCATGACTTCACCCAGATAAGTCTCTGAGAAAGCCAGCATTTCCTCGGTAAGATCCTTTTCTGTATCCGGCTGATACAGTCTGTTTTGTTCAGCATCTTTCAGGACAATGATGGGGGAGCGGGGGACGCTCATCCCAAGCCCGCATTCAGGACATACAGACACAACATCAACATACTCTTTCAAGTGGTTGATGAATTCATTTTCGATAATTGTACCGTTATAACGGCACTCTTCAAATCCCAGACAACGCGAAAGCACCAGCCTGGGTTGAGCATATTCAAGCGACATACATACTCCTTAAGATTACATATTTTCTGGATAAATCCTAATAGTCCACTACAACTAAAGTTGTTTACTTCCTACGGACTGAAGAGGCCTCTGCATAATTCAATTGGACGCCCTTTTCGGGCGAGTTTATTGGCTATTTATCCCGGTGGCTTCCGCCACCGGCTACCAAAAGTATGCACCTTCGGTGCAAAAGATGGAGATTTTGCATTATGCAGGTGACTCTAAAGTCGGTGGTCCGAATGCAAATCACCATTATTTCAAAACTACTATTCTTGGTCTTTGTACTCCGGCTCTGATCTGAGTTCTGCCATTAAGATAGATATATTTATTCTCTGCCAGCAAAAGGATAGTCTGGATCTTGCTGTCAAAGGCAAATGTGCCGAACCCTTCGGTAAGGATGATGCCAAAGGGGATAGCTTCTTTGCCGGTGAGAGCAACCCCGATCTCCTGTTTGGTAAAACGGGTAAGTTCATCATAATCGATACAGGGGGCAATGATTCCTTTGATATTTACGGATGCCATTTCCTGCAGGAATTCATAAGTAAGTTTCTCGGGATAGATCAAAACTTTGCCCTGATAACCTGCTTTCGGAAGACTTGCATTATAAAGAACAGCAAGACCACCTGACTCTCTGCCAAACCCAATCACTCCGTTGAGAGTGGTGCCGTCATACTCAATTTCCACACATCTGTTATCAACAATGTCTTTGACTGTGCCTTTCAGCCAGGCATAAAGATGATAAGGCTTATTCAGATACTGGATAGTTAAACTGCCTTCCTGAATGTTAATATTGGTTATGGTTCCGGTATAATGTGAATTATACGTAACAGGGTGACTCTTTCCGTAATTGGTTGCCAGGCATTCACCAGCATAAATGAAATCACCGACTCTCTTTTTGAGATATCCTTTTAAATGCTTTGGTTTTATGCCAAGTTTTTCAGCAATATTGATGGTGACAGGTTTTTCGGGATAATCCTGGATTTCCCTTAGAATGATGGTGCCTGTCTCAAAATTAATGTTTTCCACCATACCTCTGACAGGGCTGTCGTAACTGATCTGTGCACCTAAAAGACCTTCCAGAAGATTATTGGGATGCAGAGCAAATATTCTCTGACCTAAATCAACCTTGTCTCCATGATTCAGGATCAGTCCTTTTTGCAGCATTTCCGGACTGATAACTGTCCCGTTGACATTGGTTATAATCAGGATATAAATACGGGGCGGTTCATAACCATTTTCTCCCAGGAGTGTCTCAGGATCGACATGATCGCCGGTAGTCACAAATAACCTTCCTTCATATGGCAGTTGAGCGGTCAGGCTTTTGCTGCCAGTAAAGATCTCTTTTTGTTTGAGGAAGTCTGCAAAGCTGTTGGCCAGAGGTAACGGAGCTGAATCAAATTTATACAAATGCAGTTTGTCGTTCACAAACTTTAAGGATGTTGTATCCTTGCTTCTGGTATCGATGATGATCGGCAAAACACTCTTCAATTCAATATGTTTCTGATTGATCTCAATACTGTTTCCTTTCTCCATAATTATACTTATTTCAATCTCAGAAGTGTTTGGGATATAGATCAGATCTTCACCAAAGACTTCCAGTTCCTGCAAATCCTGACCTTTCTTCAGGGAAACAGTCATCACCTTCTTATCCTTACGGAATTTTTTACTTACCGGTTTGATCAGAGTAACCAGTTTTTCCAGTCCGACAGCTTCCAGTAATTCATAACTGATTTCTTTATTCAGATCACTTAATTTACCCAAATGGGGAGAAATAAAAAGTTTGTCTCTCCAGATCTCGGAAATACCTTCCGGATTACAGCTGTCTATGATCAGCATGGCTGCCTGCAGAGGGGAAGAGTGTGAAACAATACCGCCTGCTCCCAGAAAAACATTGATTTCTTTCAGCTTGAATTCATTCTTATCCAGAGTTTTTTCATAATAAACAATGCCGGTAAAAGCATCATAATCTGCTGATTTTAGTTTTTCCAGATAGCCTATGTTTCTGGTGTTGAAATGCATCTTAAAATGTTGTTCGAGAGAGAGTTTGATTGCTTCTCTGGCCAGGACATGTTCGATGGCTGCTTGGTAGTCATCCTGAGGGATGTATCCGGGATAGAGCATTTTATTGGCGACATAGTTCTTGATATAGTTTTGCCCTTCATTAGGATTTTGCCAGATATCGAGAAGGCTGTCCCAAATCGTATCAAATCCGATTTCTGCCATAACATTGGCGATACTGTAGCTCATGCCGTAATTAGCACTTACAGTCCGGTAGTATTTTCCCAGGATATTGCTGAAAATGTCGGTTGTCGCTCCGCCAATATCAAAGGCCAGAATGTTCTCAGTCAGTTTTGTGCTGATGAGTTGCAGGGTCTTCATCACACCTACAGGGGTTGGAATAATGGGATCAGACACTATTTTCTTTATTTCACTGTAACCGGGAGCTTGTTCCATGACATTGTTCAGGAAAAGCTCATGGATCTTGTCTGTAGCTGGCTGTAAATTTTCGCCGGCGATAGTAGGGCGGAGATTGGGTACAATATGCAGATCATATTTATCTTTGAAGAGGGCATGGATAAGGTTTTGGGCTTCCACATTTCCTGCAAAGACCAGAGGGATATTTTGTTTTTCACCGAATTTAGGTTTGGGATGTGAGAGGTTGAGAATCTCAGCTAAGCGGATCACACCGCTGACAGCACCACCGTCAATACCACCCGAAAACAGGATAATGTCGGGATGGAGTACATCCAGCAAATGCATTTGTTCTATAGCAGAGCGTTTATCATCGATAGCAATGGTGTCGAGTAAAACACCTCCGACTCCAAATGCGGCTCTTTCAGCACTGCTGGCTGAGTCTGCCAAGGTTAAGCCAATGACAAGTATCTGTAAGCCTCCACCGGCACTGCTGGTTGTCAGATAGGTTACATCATCTGAAAAACTGAAATTACCTTGGTTGGATTGGTCGGTCAATACTTTCCTTCCGGTCTTTTGTTCCAGAGTTTTTAAAGAATTGAATACGCCGATTTTTACATCTTCAAAGGGTTTTTCCACGGTTGTACCTGATGTTTCATAGTCGATGAGACGATATTTGTCTCCTTCTAAAACAAGTAAAATAGCTTTGGTAGTTGTACTGCCAATATCAGTGATAACAATTTTATTAGCTAAATTCATCTCACACCTCACTGCTTTTGATAATTTATGTTTATACTTTATTCCTCAAAGTATGTCAAAGTTTTTTTTGGAATTTTTTGTATTTGCAATAAAAAAGGGTGGTTGCCCACCCTTTTGCGGAGATTCAAGTATGAGATATATATTTTGGTCTTCAGTTTATTTTCACTGGCACCTGGCACCTGTCCTCGAGGGTGAGTTATTTCCCACTGCCCACTATTTCTCAACCCTATCCTAAATCCTTTCCCTTGTAAAGGGCAAGGACTTACTGGGTGAACCAGTCTGAAGGCTGGTTCTACAGGGAGACAAGAGAAAGGACGGGGATGGGTTGTCGAACCCTTCTCCGGGCTGACGTGGGAGTCAGCCCCTACAAATCGATGGCAGCTTTCACTCCCCTCTCTTCACAAGAGAGGGGTCGGGGTGAGTTTTTCCCTACTGCCCACTGCCCCCTGCTCACTATCTCTAACCCTATCCTAAATCCTTTCCCTTGTAAAGGGCAAGGACTTGCCGTTTGAACCAGTCTAACGACAGGTTCAACAGGGAAACCGCGGAACGGTTTGGAACCGTTTACTACGAACTGCCTACTGCCTACTGCCTACTATTTCTAACTCATGAGTTTAAACTGCGAAAGCATATGCTTCAATTGTTCTGCCTGACCGGAAAGTTCTTCGGAGGCGGCGGCACTTTCTTCGCTATTGGCTGCAACCTGCTGAGTAACTTGGGAGACCTGACCCAGACCAGCACTGGCCTGGTTGATCCCGATTGCCTGTTCATTGGAGGCACTGGCAATATCCTCAATAAAACTGGTAACTTTGGAGACATTACTGACAATATCGGCCAGAATGATTCCGGTATCTTCGGCAATTTTATTACCTTTTTCCACTCGTCTGACAGTTTTTTCCACTAATTCAGTAGTGTCTTTTGTAGCTTTGGCACTGCGTTGGGCCAGATTTCTGACTTCATTTGCCACGACTGCAAAGCCTTTACCGTGAACTCCGGCTCTGGCTGCTTCCACTGCGGCATTGAGAGCCAGAAGATTTGTCTGGAAAGCTATATCATCGATCATTTTTACGACTTTCTTTATTTCCTGAGAAGCATCATTGATCTCTTCCATTGCTTTGATCATATTTTTCATCTGATCATTACCCTGATTGGCAGTATTTTGCGTATCAACTGCCAGCTTAGAAGCCTGTAAAGCATTGTTGGCATTGAGTTTGGTCTGGGAGGAAAGCTGCTGCATGGAAGCAGACAATTCTTCTATAGAGCTAGCCTGCTGAGATGCACCGGCACTTAAAGCCTGACTTGCTCCCGCTACCTGATCTGCACCTGCTACCACTTGTTCTGTGGAATGGGATACTTCCTGAAGTACAACATTAATAGCATCGATTGTCTCATTTAAAGCTTCTTTGATCACAGTATGGTCACCCTGATAATTTCCTTCTACAAGTTTTGAGAAATCTTTTTTGGACAGGTTTTGAAGGACTTTTTTAGCTTCATTTACAGGCTCAATCACAGCATCAAGAGTATCATTAACACCCTGGACGATTTTGCGGAAATCTCCCTGGTGCTTGGACGCGTCGGCTCTGGTGGCAAGTCTGCCTTCAATTGCAGCTTTGGACAGCATATTGGCATCTAAGATCAGATTATTTATTGAGTCAATACAGGTATTTAAATTATTGCGTAATACTTCAAACTCCCCTTGGGCGTTTGTGCTGATTTTTGCAGGGATATTACCTTTAGCAATCTGATCGATATAGCCGGCATTTTGTCTCAAAGCGACAACACAAGCTTCAACAATGCTATTAATTCCACCAACCATTTTTGCCCAATCACCGGCAAACAAAGTGGTATTACCTCTATCGTCCAGATTTCCCATATTGACATTATATACGATTCGATCGACACCTTTAAAGATAGTTGAAGTAATTCCAATCAGATCATTGAGATTATTTCTGATGATCATAAAATCACCTTGATATTCATCAGTGATCTTTTCGGGAATATCACCTTTGCTGATACGGTTAATATAGCCTGCTGCAACATTGAGCGGACCAATCACAGAATCCAGAGTGGCATTAACACCTTCTACGATCATTTTGAAATCGCCCTGATGTTTGGAAGCATCAGCTCTGGTGGAGAGTTTGCCTTCAATGGCTGCCTGTGCCAGCATATTGGCATCCTTTACCAGATTATGTACAGAATTTTTTGTAATATAGAGGCTTTTAAATATAAGATCGAAACTCTCTTTAGCTTTTGCTGTATATTCATTAGCAGTTGAGGCATTGCATTCAAAGTCAAGATTTCCTTCAGCCAGTTTGTTTAAACTCTCCACAAGTTTTTGAGATTCATTTTTCTGGTAATCTATAACCTGGATTATTGCTGACATATCCTGCACAACTTCAATGTGTCCTACTTTAGCCCCATTTTTATCAAAAATATAGCTTGTATTCACCTGGAAATTGTGATCACTTTGTGTAAAGTAAGTCTTCTCCTTACCTTTTTCCAGACATTTAATACCACAGTTTTCTGTATTACAAATATTAGCATTCCAATTACTGCATTGCTTTCCTACGACATCTTTTCTCTTTATCTGCAGCAAATCTTCTACCGGTTTGTTGATAAAAGTCCAGTTCATTTTAGCATCTGTGACTGAAATTGGGAAGGGAATGTTATCTAGCAATTGTTCATACCAAAAAACTTTGTCTGTAATATTATCCAGAAGACCGTTTACACCCTGAATAATTGGTTTGAATTCTATGCTGAGATTTTGATCATTGCCTCTTTCTTTAAGATTTCCTTTGCTTGCTTCCGAAAGGATTTTTTCTGATTCCAGAAGAATTCCTGCTATCGCATTACGAATACTCTTCGCAAAGGATAAAGCAATAAATACACTAAAAACACATAGCAAAATTGAGATGATTACTATGAAATTTTTAGATTGATTTGCAGATTTTGAAGCAGTTTCCTTAGATTGTTCCAATAACTTTGCATTAAAAGCCAACAATTCATCCATAGCTTTTTCTGATTCCACAAAGATTGCTCTGCCATTTATTGATAATTCAAATGCTCTTTGATCTAGTGTTGCTACTTTAGGATCATCTTTATCTAATCCCTGTCCCAGTAAAACATCTTTTTCATGCTGAATGTTTATAAGTTCATTATGTCCTTTGGCCCATTGGAGATATAGGTCTTTGAAGGCATTGTACAATTTCTTTTCTGTTTCATCAGTTGGCAAAGCTTCAAATTCTTGCAGATTTTTCTCTAATAAAGCTTTTGCCTGAAGATCCCGCTCAAACTGCTTAGTTCTGTTATCTCCAAAAATTCTGCGATTGATCATGTATCTTTCGCAGGCAATCTGGAGCAAATAATTGTACTGAACTGATTTTAATGCATCTATTGATGGATAACGATTGTCAAAGATATCTTCTTCAGCGTTACCAGATTTGTTCAATAGTATTGTTGCGGATCCAATCATGATGATTAAAAGGAAAATAATGAATCCAAAAGTATAATAAATTTGTTTTTGTAATGTCAGCCCCTTCATATTCCACCTCGATTTAAAAAAGTGAGGGATTAGATAAATCCCTCACTCTATTGTTATTTAGAAATTCGTGAAGTCCTTGTCATCCAGAGAAATTACTTCTTCGGGTTTAACAAAGGTTGTTGATTTTGCCTTAACCGCTTGACCAATTTGCTTTTTGACATTAGACTTCTGAGAACTGCTTTGAGAATTATAATTGAACTGTTGTTTCAGCTTGAACTGGGAAAGAATGTGCTTCAGTTGTTCAGCCTGTCCTGATAATTCTTCTGAAGCAGCGGCACTTTCTTCGCTGTTAGCTGCAACTTGCTGAGTCACCTGGGATACCTGACCCAGACCTGCACTGGCCTGATTGATCCCGGTAGCCTGTTCATTCGAAGCAGAAGAAATCTCTTCCACAAAGTCAGTTACTTTAGTAACATTGCCTACGATATCAGCTAATATTCTGCCGGTTTCTTCGGCTATCTTACTGCCTTTTTCGACTCTCTTGACGGTTTTTTCAACTAATTCAGTTGTGTCTTTAGTAGCCTTCGCACTGCGTTGGGCGAGATTTCTTACTTCATTTGCCACAACAGCAAAACCTTTGCCATGAACTCCGGCTCTGGCTGCTTCTACTGCTGCATTCAAGGCTAGCAAGTTGGTCTGGAAGGCAATATCATCTATCATTTTCACTACTTTTGTGATTTCCTGGGAAGCTTCATTGATCTCTTCCATGGCTCTGATCATATCTCTCATCTGAGAATTCCCGTGCTCTGCTGTATCTTTGGTTGCTACAGCCAGTTTAGAAGCCTGAACTGCATTCTCAGCGTTCAGCTTGGTTTGGGAAGACAGTTCCTGCATAGAGGCAGATAGCTCTTCCACAGAACTTGCCTGTTCGGACGCTCCGGAACTGAGGGCCTGGCTTGCACCTGCTACCTGATCTGCACCGGAAACAACCTGATCTGTTGACTGGAGAACTTCCTGTAATACATAGTTGATTGAATCTATGGTCTCATTCATGCTCTCTTTAATAACTGCATGATCACCTTTATAGGTTCCTTCCATCAGCTTGGAGAAATCTTTATGAGATAAGTTTTGCAGGATTCGTTTTGCTTCATTGATTGGTTCAATTACAGCATCAAGAGTATCATTAACGCCCTGAACGATCTTGCGGAAATCACCCTGATGCTTACTTGCATCAGCTCTGGTGGCAAGTCTTCCATCGATAGCTGCCTGAGACAGAGTATTGGCATCCGCGACAAGGCTGTTCACTGCGTCTATACATTTGTTGAGGTTATTCTTGATAGTGTTGAAGTCGCCATTGTAATTATCTGTGATCTTGGTGGGGATATCGCCGTTACTGATTCTGTCCACATATCCGGCAGCTACATTCAAAGGCCCGATCACAGAATCAAGGGTATCATTAACGCCCTGAACGATCTTGCGGAAATCGCCCTGGTGCTTGCTGGCATCTGCTCTGGTGGCAAGTTTACCTTCAACTGCAGCTTTGGAAAGCATAGCTGCATCTCCAACCATGCTGTTAACAGCATCCACGCATTTATTTAAGTTGTTTTTGATAGTATTGAAATCACCATTGTAGCTGTCTGTAATCTTGGTTGGGATATCGCCATTACTGATTCTGTCAACATATCCTGCAGCTACATTTAAAGGTCCGATCACAGCATCGAGAGTCTCATTAACACCCTGGACGATCTTACGGAAATCACCCTGATGTTTTGTTGCATCTGCTCTGGTGGCAAGCTTACCTTCGATTGCTGCCTTGGAAAGAATGTTAGCATCAGCTACAAGACTGTTTACTGCATCTATACATTTATTCAAATTATTCTTGATGGTGTTGAAATCGCCATTATAATTGTCTGTAATTTTCGCTGGGATGTCGCCGTTGCTGATTCTGTCCACATAGTTGGCAGCTACATTCAAAGGTCCGATTACAGAATCTAAAGTTTCATTAACACCTTGGACGATCTTACGGAAGTCGCCCTGATGCTTTGATGCATCTGCTCTGGTGGCAAGTTTACCTTCTACAGCAGCTTTGGATAGCATGGCTGCATCGCCAGTCATACTGTTGACAGCATCTATACAGGTATTCAGATTGTTTTTGATAGTGTTGAAATCGCCATTATAGGTATCGGTGATCTTGGCAGGGATGTTTCCCCGGCTGATTTTATCAACATAGTCTGCAGCAACATTCAAAGGTCCGATCACGGCATCAAGAACTTTGTTGAAGCCCAGCACAATAGGTTGGAACTCAAAATTGGTGCTTTCCACATTTCCGCGGGTAGCCAATTTCCCGTCAACTGCTGCAGTTACTAACGCATCTGTTTCTCCGATCATGGATTTGACAATGTTGTTTATATTCTTAGAAATAAAGAAAGCTACAAAAATGCTTAGTATAACAATAAACAAACTGAAAAAAATGATGAAGCTTTTAGCAGAGTTTCTCGTTTTATCAGCTTCTATATCACTGTCTGCAGCAATTTTAATGTTCAAATCAATAACTTCAACTAAATGAGTACTCAAATCATCAAAATGACTGGTTGCCTTCATACTATGTTCAAATGCACTTTGATCAAGATCTGCAATTGCTTTATCATCTCCACCAATCCCTGAAGCAGTGAGTCTGTTTCTTTCTTTCAATTTATCTACTATTTTATTATGCTCAGCATACCATTCCTGAATAGCTGATTTAGTTTCGCCCCAAATTTTTTCTTCTTCTTTAGTTGCGGGCAGAGCTTCAAATTTCTTGCTTGCTTCTTCAACTGCTTTCCAGAGGTCTTCCATTTTCTTAAATTGTTCTTCACGTACATCATATGAAACTCTTCTATTCATGGCATATCTTTCTAAATTCATCATCATTCTGATATCAGATTCGACACTGCTTAACTCTATAATCGAAGGTAATCTGTTTTCGGTGATCTCATTATAAATATGTGCAGTGGTAGTAAGCTTGGAATAGCTTACCCAGGATAAAATAGCAGTCAAAACAATCACTAAGCCGAAGGCAAGGCTGATTTTTTTTCCTAAAGTCATGTTATTCATTTTATTCTCCTTTAATTTCTTCAGTATCAATGGTTATATTTTCCAAATCTTTTTCATATAATAGTTTATCAATATCTAGAATGATTTTTACCTGATTATCAATTTTACCAAAACCTTTAATATATTGACTTTCTTTGGTTTTTGACATTTGAGGGGGTTCCTGAATATTGGCGGCAGGAATATCAATTACTTCTGAAACAGCATCCACGATTAAACCTACCGTGATGCTGGAAAAATTAACAACTACTGTACATGTTCTGTCCGTATAAGCTATTTCCTCCATGTTGAACCTTAATCTGACATCAATCACCGGGATCACTTTACCCCTCAGATTGATCACTCCCTTTACATAGGTTGCCATATCAGGGATTCTGGTAATATTTAAAATCCCGATGATTTCTGTTACAAAACAGATCTCTATGGCGTAAGTCTCATTCCCGATCATGAATGTTAGATACTTGCCTTCCTGAGTATCTTCTTCTTCAAATTCGTTTTCCAAATTTTCGTTCTGACTCATAACATCTCCTTTTTTAAAGTGAGAGAAGGCTCAACCAAGGG